>JAHEMX010000568.1:0-707 GCA_024643445.1 Desulfobulbaceae bacterium
TTATTGCCGGTCTCTCCAGCCATGACCGAAGCCCAGAATAGCATAATAATCCGGGACAGCTAAGAAAAAAGCGTTTCGCCCCGGGGAGTGCTGTGCAGCTCTTTCGCCAGCCCATATGCTTGACCTGGCGGGAAACAACCTATAAAAAAGGGCCGCCGGAGAAGCTCCGCGACCCTTTTGTGCTTAATGAACCGATGAATCGGTTAGTTTTTTGATTCCCGCGTCTTCTTCATATCCTCATAATCCTTGACGGCACTGATGACAGCCTCATCCTGGCGGGCCTTGATCTCCTCGACCTTTTCCCTGATTTTCGCCTCGTTGATGCGCAGGCCCGGAATATCGGCACCAAAAAGTGCGTTGGCAAGATAGTCAAACGAGAAGAGCATCAAGGCGACATCATCGGTACGAATCTTCTCGACAAGTTCCGGGGCCAATTCGTAAGTTTTCAGGAAAGAACTTTCAAAAATAAAGCGGCGGAAATGGGCAAGATCGGTTGAGGTCATGAAAAACATGCGCTTGGCCTGCTCGGACAGCGTTGCCTGATGACCGTAAGATTTACGCCTCATGATCAGGCGCAGCCATTTCTTGTTCATTTCATCACGAACATCGACCCCCTGGTCCGCCCGCCATTCGGCAACACTCCACACCTTGTCTTCCTCATGTCCCTTGCAATAGTCTTCCTTGACCAGGAAGTAGAACTTATCCTC
>JAHEMX010000568.1:717-2705 GCA_024643445.1 Desulfobulbaceae bacterium
CAGGAGTCACGAACGGGCACTTGTTGTCCTCCTGGCGCATCTTGATCATCACTCCCGGCATATCTGTCTTCTCCAGATAGGTCGGTGACGTATAGAGATGCAGAAACTCGTGGGGCGGCAAATCCAGACGCTGCGTCAGTTTCAGGATATCATACGGTGTCAGGATGATCTTGATGTTGCCGCAGCAGGCGGTAAAGCAGCTGACACCGGGATGGCAGCGGAACTTGATCCGGCTTGTCTCGGTCAGTTTGACGGGCTGAATGTTTGACGGATTTGTTTCTTTGGTAAAGAGCATTTTCTCTTTTGCATCTAACATCTTTTCGCTCATGATACTGGACCTTCTGTTAAAATGATGATAACCACCACAAAGTGGTTCTTTTGCTTTTCAACGGACCTGCTATTCTATACGGTCAGTTCTGCTGTGTCAAACCTCATTTCCTGATGGAGAAGGTGCGGTTCCCGACTGAATTTTAATAGTAAATGAAACCGGGCAGCTACCGTCTGCAATCAGCACAGTCACCGCTTTGCCCTTGCAGTTTCAGCGAATTATACGTATATGTATCTGTCCAAAAACCGGGGATAGTCGCCATTAGGCACTTGCCGAACCTCTTTAACGGATTGCAAGGTTAGATTTTTATGAAATTGTTCGTTCGACCAGTGGATCTGACAACGGTCAGTACCATTATTTACCATTTGCCCGACGGCCCTTCACTGTCGCTTAATATCGACGGTATTGAGGAGTATGTTGATCTTGAACTTGAGGTAGGGCATTATTGTGACACGTCCGATATCGACGGGACGCTGCATTTTTTCCCGAGAGGAAACGCCTGATAGGTCCGCTTCCGGGGGCATCATTACCTGAATCAGCCAGTGAGCTGACGCTCGAGCCTCCTGCAACATGGTCTTTTCGTCAAAACTCCGCGTTATACTCAAAATTTTATCCTCGGAATATGACGTATATACCTGTGGTTAAATTTTTCGCATGCCTTGATTTTCAACGAAAAGCCTCATTTTGTCTAAGGCCCGCTCTTTTGTACAACCTTTGATTTTTCTGCTGAAATGCTGATCGACACGACAACGGACAACCATGTGCATACCTCTTTATGCCGGCATGCTGTCGGCACCATGGAGCAGTATGTCCAGGCAGCCATCAGCAGGAAGCTGAAATCCATCACCTTTCTTGAGCATCTCGAGGAAGGTATCAACTACGCGCCAAGAAGCTGGCTGACAGAAGAGGATTTCGAGCTCTATTTCGCCGAAGGCACCCGGCTGCAGGAGAGGTACCGGGACCAGATAGCCATCTCTTTAGGGGTTGAGGCGGGATACAATCCCGACTGCCCGGAAAAGATACAGCATCGGCTGGCACAGCGGAAATGGGACATTATCGGCTTGTCCTATCACTTCTGCCGTATTCCGGGACAAGAGGAACACCTCAATCTGCTGAGCCGTGAGAAGAAAAATATCAGGATTGCTGAGCAGTGCGGCAGCAGCAGACTGCTCAGCCGTTATCTCGATACCCTCATCGAGGCGGTGCAGCGCATCAGGGCCGACGTCCTCTGCCATCTTGATGCCGGCCTGCGCCATCAGCCGGACCTGAGCTATGATGCCACGCATCAGGCCAAAATCAAGCAACTGCTTCACCGCGTGAAGGAGGCCGGCATGGCGCTGGAAATAAACACATCCGGCTATGACCTGCGCAACCAGCCTTTTCCTCACCCGGATATCATTCTGCGCGCACGGGATATGCAGATTCCCCTGCGGGCCGGGTCCGACGCTCACCGTCCGGAGGATGTCGGGAGACATTTCGATAAGCTGCCTGCTCTGCTTGCCGGCGCAGCATCTTCACAAGCGTCGGTTCAATCAGGCAACTGACTCACACCAGCCAGTCAACATTCATCCTGCGCACGACATTGATACCGCCGGCAAGAACGAGGCTGTTAGTGTATCCCTGATGATCGAGAAATCGCTGGATCTCATAGGACCGTGAG
>JAHEMX010000569.1 GCA_024643445.1 Desulfobulbaceae bacterium
GGCAGGAAGAAGGATATTTTCACCCCTCACCAACATTTATAGGCCAGGCCAACCTTACCGATGAATCTATCTATAAACGTTTCAGCCTTGAAAATTTCCCCGACTACTACACCGAGTTTGCCGAACTTCTCACCTGGTATAAATACTGGGATGAGGTGCTCGACACAAGTGATGCACCTTGCTATAAATGGTTCAAGGGTGGAAAGCTAAATGCCAGCTACAACTGTATTGACCGCCACCTGAAAAAGAACAAGAATAAAACAGCCATTCATTTCGTTCCCGAACTCGAAGAGGAACGGGTCCAGCACATCACCTACCAGGAACTCTATGTGCGGGTAAATGAGTTTGCCGCTCTGTTACGGGATACCGCCGGTTTAAAAAGGGGTGACCGGGTCACCATCCATATGCCGATGTCGGCAGAACTGCCGATCAGTATGCTAGCCTGCGCGCGTCTCGGTATCATTCACTCTGTCGTGTTCGGCGGTTTTTCCGCCAGCGCCTGCGCTGACCGAGTCATCGACTCAAACAGCCGCGTGCTCATCACGATGGACTCCTATTACCGGGCCGGAAAACTGCTCAATCACAAAACCGTCGACGATGATGCCTGCAAACTCGCCGAACAAGGAGGTCAGAAGGTTGATCAGCTCCTGATATGGCAGCGTTATCCCGGAAAATACTCATCTGCGGCGCCCCTCGTTGAAGGCCGCGACATCGTCGTCAACACCGAATTGAAAAAATATTACGGGGCCAGGGTCGAGCCGGAGCAGATGCTGTCCGAGGATCCGCTTTTCCTGATGTACACCAGCGGCACCACCGGCAAACCCAAAGGCTGCCAGCACGGTACCGGCGGTTATCTGTCCTATGTAACCGCGATGTCCAAATACATCCAGGATATCCACCCGGAAGATGTCTACTGGTGCATGGCTGATATCGGCTGGATCACCGGCCATTCATTCATCGTCTACGGACCGCTTGCGCTATGCGCATCGTCCGTTATCTACGAAGGCGTACCGACCTATCCGGATGCCGGAAGATCATGGAGAATCGCCCAGGACCTCGATGTCAATATTTTCCATACGGCGCCAACGGCCATCCGTGCCCTGAGGAAAATCGGCCCAAATGAACCAGCAAAATACACCTACCATTTCAAACATATGACAACGGTTGGCGAGCCCATCGAGCCGGAAGTGTGGCGCTGGTACCAGAAGGAGGTGGGCAAAGGCGAGGCTGCCATTGTCGACACCTACTGGCAGACGGAAACCGGAGGTTTCCTCTGCAGCACCGTGCCCGGCATCCAGGCCATGAAACCCGGCAGTGCCGGTCCCGGTGTACCGGGAATTCACCCGATCATCTTTGATGAGGATGGCAAGGTCCTCCCGGCAGGAGCGGGCAAAGCCGGCAATATCTGTATCCAGAACCCATGGCCCGGCTGTTTCATGACCATCTGGGGCGATCGTGACCGGTTTGTCAAAACCTACTTCGGTATGTACAACAAGAATCCGAAAAGCACCGACTGGAGAGACTGGCCCTATCTGACGGGTGATGCCGCGGTGGAGGCCGCAGATGGCTATTTTCGTATTCTCGGCCGAATCGATGATGTTATCAATGTCTCCGGTCATCGACTCGGAACCAAGGAAATCGAGTCGGCTGCCCTCACCGTCCCGGAGGTTGCCGAGGCCGCCGTTGTCCCGGTTAACCACGAGATCAAGGGGAAGGAGCCGGAGCTGTACGTGGCACTGAAACCCGGTATCAAGCCAACGCCTGAAATACAGAAGAAAATCGCCGATGCCATTGTTTTCCAGATCGGTAAGATTGCCAAATGCAAGAATGTCTGGCTGGTCCCGGATATGCCGAAGACCCGTTCCGGAAAAATCATGCGCCGGGTATTGGGCGCCATCTCCAACAAAGGTGATGTCGGCAACGTTATGACCCTTGCCAATCCGGAAGTGGTCGAAGAAATCCAGAAAATGGTCAACAAGTAAACGGTAAGGAAGAGAGATACAGCAATAAACGATGGGGGCGGGTACCGGACCATACCGGTACCCGCCCCCATCGTTTTCAGGTTACTGCGGCGATCTATGCTGCTTCAATGACCACCGCGTTCCCTCTCCGGGACGCAGAAACAAAGTCCCTGCAGCGTTGCGCCGGCTATGGTTACGGCCTGGTGGATGCCTTTGGCAAAAAGGCTGCAGAAATACCGAAGTGACAACGAAACAATGGAAAGAACTCAGCTCAAGCGCCTGAAAAGTGTATCCAGCTCCTCATGCTGGTTCGGGTTGAAGCCCCCAAGATCGAGCTGCCTGACGTATCGCGTTGAAGACGGCAGAAGCCGGAACAACTCATCAGTTATCGTGGAGAGCATCTCCAGCCTCCGCAAAACGGCTTCCTCGGACTCATGGGGCACCTGATAACGCTGCATCATCAGATACTCCATCCCGTAGTGATCCCTTTTTTTCTCAAAATCCCTGATATGCTTCAACGTATCGGTCAAACCACGTTTCCGGTCAAGGAAATAGGCTTCAACCGGGATATCAACCGGCCGCTCGGCAAGCAGTACCAGGCTCAACTCAAAGAGTTCGGCAAAATCCTGCCTCCTGTCAGCAGCTTTCTCAATCAGGGAGCAAAGAAACCGGCGTGATGCCCCGGAGAGAAGATCTCCCCGGCAACGCAATAGAATTTTTGCCGATTGTGCACAAAGAGCC
>JAHEMX010000570.1 GCA_024643445.1 Desulfobulbaceae bacterium
ACTGTTACCGAAGGCCGCCTGGTATTCGCCACGGCGGACGGCATGAAGACCGTTGATGCCAACCAGAAGATTGTTCTCGCCCAGGGAAATGTTCAAGGTAGCAACGATTCTGATTATGTTATCCCCTTACTCGGTGCGGCCGGGTTTATTAGCATTGGCTTTATTAAAGGGGGCAGCAGCGATAAAGTACCCAGCCCAAACCAATAATCTTTTATTCTATTTCTATATCAAGGGCTGTCTTGTTCCAGCAGGGCAGCCCTTTTTAGTTTTCCGTAATACACTTTCCTTTGATGTAAGCGCATGAAAAGGTACTTCCCACATGTAAGCCCTTGTTGCCTTGCCTTTTTCACTATGTTACTCGCTGCTTTTTTCCTGCAGGGCTGCGCGCAGGAAGAGAGGTTCAAGCAGACCGCCACCCTCGAGCAGTTCGAAAAAATCCAGTCGGAGCAGAAATTCCAGCAGGAATCGAAGAAGACCGTTACCCCGATGCTGCCCGCAGTCGGCGTGAACTCAGCGGGAGGAGACGACTACCTCCTTGGCGCCGGCGACCTGCTTTCCATCACCGTTTTTGAGTCCACCGAGCTTAACAGGGACGTGCGGATTTCCGCCCACGGCAACATCAATGTCGCCCTCATCGGCGATGTCAACGTGATGAACCTGACCGTGGCGGAAGCGGAACAGCAAATAGAAGACCTCTATAAGAAGGATTACCTGCACGACCCGCACGTGTCTGTCTATATCAAGGAGCACATGAGCAAGATGGTCACGCTGACCGGTGAGGTTGAAAAGCCGGGTACCTATACCTACGTTTCGCGCCGCAAACTGCTCGATGTCCTGGCCATGGGAAACGGTCTGACGGACCAGGCGGGCTCCATTGCCTATATCACCCGCGAGGATCCAAAGACCGGGGAAACCAAAAACTACTACGTTGACCTGGACGACCTGGTGAGAAACGGCAATATGGCCCAGAACCACCTTATTCTCGGCGGTGATGTTATTTTCATCCCCGAGTCCGGACAATGTTTTGTCGATGGTGCGGTGAGGAAACCGGGCTCCTATCCCATTTCCAACAACATGACGGTGACAGAGGCCATCACCATGGCCGGCGGTCTTGCCGGCTGGGCGGATAATGACAAGATCAAGCTGATCCGCTACATGGGCCGGGGCAAAGAACGTGAGGTTGTAACGTTAAAACAGAGTGACCTGCAGGCAGGGGTTGGGGACACGCTTGTTCTTCTCGATCAGGATATCATTTATGCCGAATCGAGCGGCTCCGGAAAATTCTTCTCTGGTTCAGGCTTTACCCTCGGCTTCATGGGAACCGGCGTCAGTTACCGAGATCCCGAGCGATAATGGTTCCAGTCAACATGATGGGACCCGTAGTAAATCCAACCCTTTTGTTGCAGAAATCCGCACTTTGGCTGGTGTGCACCATCATCACGACTGTTCCGCTCGTTTTCGGGGCGGTTCATCCACTCGTCACCGGCATCTATGTCTGTCTGATGCTCGTCGGCTGCGGCGGCTGGCTCCTGCTGACGATGGAGCCTGAGCCGACCTCCCTTCGCTCTGCCTGGGCCTTGGTCCCGATTCTGGTGATCGCTTACGTTGTCCTGCAGACCATTCCCCTACCGATAGGATGGGTGGAGGTCCTGTCACCGGCTCGTGCCGGACGTATGCAGATGGTAAATAGTCTGGCCGGTACCGATCTGCGCGCTATCACCATCAGTGATAACGGTTCGGCCGGTTTTTTCCGTTCGTTTTTTTTGCTTTCGCTCCTTTTCTATTTTTTCTGTCTGAAGCGGCTGTTCTCACGCACTCCTGATGCCATCTATTTGGTCTTTATCTGTCTTGTCGGCGTCGGACTGTTTGAAGCGTTCTATGGCATCGTGCAGTTTATCAAACCCCAGACCGGCATTCTCTGGCTCCCCATTAAATTTCGGGCGGCCAGCGGTACGATCATCTATAAAAATCAGTATGCCTCCTTGATAAATATGCTATGGCCACTGGCCATCGCCGGTTTTGCGGTATATTTCTCGTTTCATGAAGACCGGGAGAGACGGAAAACCGTTTTTTCTTCCATCACCGGGACTCGATCCGTCCTTTTCTTCGGCGCTGCCGTCTTAATCGTTCTGGCGGTTATATTTTCTCTGTCGAGGGGCGGTATACTTTCCATGTGCCTCGAGTCCCTGCTGCTTATCGTATTGCTCCCTTTTTCCAGGAAAAAGAAACTTCTTATTTTGTCGCTGTTCTTTGTGCTGATCATCGGCTACGGAACGTTAATCGGTTTTGACACGGTTTTTGCCCGATTTGATTCCATTGATGAATCCGGTGCGAACCGATTCGACGTGTACCTGTTGTCCCTGCCAATGGTCTTTGATCACTGGTTGACCGGCATAGGTATGGGTTCCTATACCCTGCTGTCGCCACTTTACCTGAAGGGGTTCACTGTTAATCTCCATTGGGACCGAGTTCATAACGAATACCTGGAGGTGTTGATTGAACTCGGTGTTCCGATGGCCGCACTTTTTTTCGGCTGGATTGGTTGCGGGCTTTATGTCATGCTGAGAGGACTTCTTTCTTCAAGATCATTTCCGGAAATAGATAAGGGCAAGATCATTCTCGGAATAGCTGCCTGGTGCGGCCTGTTCGGCTTTCTGATGCACGGATTTGTCGATTTCGGCTGGCGTCT
>JAHEMX010000571.1 GCA_024643445.1 Desulfobulbaceae bacterium
CTGATACATCCCCGGCAGGGGCGCAAGGAGCCTCCGCTGCCCAGGCGTGCGCTGCTGATTGTTAATCCGTCCGAGGCCTTGTTTGCCCTGCAGCTGTTTGCTGACCATGAGGCGAAGAGGCGGACACTGTATAATTCAAATCTGCTGGTGGATAAGGACAACCGCTTTTGTCTCGCCGGTCCCGCTCTCGGTGCCCCGGCCGCCGGTCTGGTCATGGAAAAGCTCATCGCGCTCGGCGTCAGCGATGTGCTGCTTATCAGCTGTTGCGGGGTAATAGACCCGGAACTGGTAATCGGCGACAGGCTGGTAGCCCTGGCGGGTGTCCCCGGTGAAGGGGTGTCCCGGTACTATGTGTCTGACTGTCCGGTCTATCCCTGTGCCGTGGCCACTCAGTCGCTGCGAAACGATCTGCAGCAACGCACGATTTCCTTCAAGGAAGGCAGTCTCTGGTCGACTGATGCACCTTACCGGGAAAGACGTTCCGAGTTGTTCGGCTTGCGGGAACAATACGGCATAAGCGGTGTTGATATGGAATTCTCGGCACTTTGTGCCATTGCTGCATTTAGAAATATCTCGTTTGCAGGTCTTTTTATCGTGTCGGATGAACTGTGGGGGAAAGACTGGAGAGTCGGCTTTACCAGCAGTGCTTTCCGCGTCGAGATGCATTCTATTATAGCGGCTATGATTACTTGCGAAGAGCAGAAGGAGCAGAGAGCATGTTGAAGTCCTTTCATCTTGTCAGCCTTGGCTGCCCGAAAAATCTTGTTGATTCGGAGGTCGTCTACGGGCTTCTGCAAAGCCACGGCTGGAAGGGCGTCGATGTTCCGGAGGACGGTGATGTGCTGCTGGTAAATACCTGCGGTTTTATCCAGCCGGCTGTTGAAGAGTCCATTGAAGAAATACTTCATCTGAGCGGCTACAAACAAGACAGCCCCGGGAAAAAACTGGTTGTCATCGGCTGCCTGGTCCAGCGTTATCGCAGCAAGCTCGAAGCGGAGCTGCCTGAGGTCGATCTGTTTGTCGGAACAGAGGGTGTCGGCGACATTCATCGACTGCTTGCGGAGCTGTTTTCCAAAGAGTCAGGAGAGCGTGTTTATCTGCCGAGCCCGTTTTTAATGGATGCCACGCTGCCCCGCAGTCTTTCAACCCCGTTTTTCAGGGCCTGGCTGAAGATCACCGAAGGATGTAACAACCACTGCTCGTATTGCATGATCCCTTCTATTCGCGGCAGCCTGAGGAGCAGAACTATTGCTGACCTGGTCACTGAAGCACAAGGTCTTGAAGGACGCGGGGTTGTCGAATTGTCTCTGATCGCCCAGGATCTCACCGCCTATGGCAATGATTTTAATCAGCAGGGCCTGCTGGCAGGGCTTCTCAGGCAACTGCTCGATAAGACGTCGATTCCCTGGATACGGCTGCTGTATCTTTATCCATCCGGGATCTCGGATGAACTCCTTCATCTTATGGCGGCAAATCCACGCCTGCTCCCGTATATGGACATTCCGCTTCAGCACATAAGCGATAAGGTTCTCAAGGGTATGAATCGTCGATATACCCAGGCGGATATCGCAGGTTTACTGGACAGGATCCGTGCTGCTCTGCCTGAAGTTGCCCTGAGGACGACATTTCTGCTCGGATTCCCCGGAGAGAAGGCAGAAGATGTCGATGAACTGGTAGCGTTCCTGCATCGGGCACGATTTGACCATGTCGGTGTATTTGCTTATGCCAATGAGGAGGGCTGTCCTGCTGAGCGGATGACGCATCAGGTTGATGAACAGGAAAAAAATGAGCGGATGCAGACAGTGCTTTCAGTGCAGTCGGCCATATCGGCAGAGAACCTGAATCGTTATATCGGAAAAAAAGAACCGGTGCTGGTTGAAGGGAAAAGTCGTGAAACCGATTTGCTGCTTGAGGGGAGGACGCGTTTTCAGGCACCGGAGATCGATGGCTGTGTGCTGATTAACGAGGGAAAAACGAGCCCCGGTGAAATCGTTGAGGTTGAGATCACCGAGGCGCAAATATACGATCTTGTGGGGCGGATCACCTGAGAAGCAATTAGTTTTAGCAACAACCGCGGGTACCGGACGCTACCCTATCAACGGTTCTTGTTTACCTGCTCGCGGAGATCCTTGCCGACTTTGAAGAAAGGAAGTTTCTTGGGGCTTACCTTGATTTTCTTGCCGGTTTTCGGATTACGGCCTTCATAGGATCCGTAATTCTTGATAACGAAGCTTCCAAATCCCCGTATTTCGATGCTTTCGCCACGGGCAAGAGCCTCGGTCATGGTGTCGATAACCGTGTTGGTTATGGCAGCGGCCTCTCGATGTGGTACAGCAATATCCTGTGCCAAGGCTTCAATGAGCTCTGATTTATTCATACCACACTCCTGTTTGCAAATGGTCTGCGTATCCCTGGGGGATTTTCCGAAAATCAAACCCCTTTTCGGCTACTCTTTAAATAAAGAATAAATTCAGGTTGTTATGCACGCAACCCAGAAAGTTCGTTTTGTTAGCAATATCAAGAACTTAGGTGGGTCCGGGTCCGCCTGGGACAAAATCGGACACCTAACTGTTTAGATTTAATCAGCTATTTTGCTGTTTGTAAAGAGAAAACTATAAAAAAATCTTTTCCAGCTCTTTTGCGCTAAGAAAGCGATATGAGCCGGTTTTTAGTGATCCAAG
>JAHEMX010000572.1 GCA_024643445.1 Desulfobulbaceae bacterium
CTGAAATAACCGCTTTCCAGGTTTATTTCTCGACAAATTGGCAAGAGAGCTGAGCGTAACGGTAAGGGACCATTCGGTGAGAGAATGTATATCGCTCAGGTTCCTTCAGTTTGCAGTCTTCGGTAGTCATCATCCGATATTATTCGAAGCGGCATGACATCACTGCCACCTTTGATGACCAGGGAAGGATCAACCCGCACACAGGCTCCGGCAAATGAGCCGGCAACGGAAAAGGCACAGACCTGGACATTCATCTGACTTATTCTGGGAAGTCCGAAGAGGCGTTGATAAATCCGTGGACGATTTCCAAAACGACCCTCTGTTTCAGTTTTTCGAGCAATAACATCATCTGCGTCAACTATTGAAATATTTTCTCCACTGCGCCCGACGATCGGTTTCTCAACATAACCAATGTGCCTCAGTGCATCGGTCAGTTCGAATTGCGAATCCAAGAGATACGGATGATCCGGAAAGAGCATCCACATTACGGGCAGGATTGCTTTGTTGCTTGGGATAAGCGTCCAGAGCGGTTCATGAACCATCACTTCAGGCCGCAGCAATACATCGACAAGGCGGGGAGATGCGGATGTATCCAAAGGGATGTCTTTGACATCATGATCTTTTATCTCATGTCTAACCTGATCAACTGCCGTTTCCCAGGCCCAGGTCTTCCATACCTGTTTTATCGGAATGTTTTCAGGATCGACGACACTCCCTTTGCTCCACTTGAGACCGGAAACTCCCTGCAACACCTTGACGCTGAGCCCTGCCGCTTCCATCGCAGATTTCATGAAGAGGGCATGGTAGGTTTCCTCGATGTCTGAATCCTGCATAATGTGAAGCACGTCATCAATCTCGCGAGCTTTCCAGGCTTCAACCAACCGCTTAAACAGATTTTCGCCGGGGCTGCGGCCGATGCTGCATCCGTAATGTGCGGCCCACTCGGATTGCAGTCGGGCCGCTTCAAAGTAGCAGGAGGCAGAATCGGCGTTATATTCATAAACCTTGAGGCCGTTTTCGCAAATGCTGAAGTCAAATCGGCCGGTGATCATCGAGTTCCTGCGATTGTTCCATGAAGCATGAATCTTGGGTTTAAGCGCAGACGGGATGTTGAAGCGCCGGAGTAATGTATCATCCTGCAGAACATAATCAGTAGCCCGCATGAAAAGATGATGAAGCTCGATTGTTGCCCGTTTCAGCTCAGAGTAGGCGGTTTCGGACAGACAAAAGTACTTATCCCGGTTAACGGGATCGGTTGCCAATACATGGCCATACGAAGCTGCGTAGGTCTCTCCAGCCGGATGACTGGTATCGATCCACCGGGCGTCAGATTGGCCGGCGTCTCCAATCGAGGCCATAATAGGGAGGAAAAGCCCCATGTCGACAGCGCTAATTTCTTCAGCAAAGGTGTCGTCATCGGTCTGGATAACCCAACCCAGAATGGAAACATTTTCCAGACGCTCTTCAATCCAGTATCCCCCTTCTTCCGTGACGCTGGTTTTGAGCTGTCTTGAAAACTCCTGTCCTTCTGACCACTTGCTGTTTTCAACATTCTGTTCAACAAAACGTATATAATCGTCATGCACTTCCGTGACGATGGCCACATGGCCGGTTATTTCAAATTCCCCTGCCGCATCCCAGATCAGAAGGCACCCGGGTTCAGGGCGCCTTCGTGCTCCATTTTTGAATGAACGAAGCGGCAGTTCACTCGCATCGCTGAGACGCTTGACGCTGCCGAGCCGGAAAATATCGTAGGCCATGGGGATATCGCTGAATACGTACTGTTTGTTCAGGTAGAGCCAGCGCCGTGCTAGCTCGACACACTGCCATTTATATCCCATAAAAACGCCATCTACGAAGGATCGATATGCCCGGCGATTAGGGAATTTCTTTTCATCAGCCGTGGTGTAATCGGATGAATATACTGGAACGTCACCTGGTGCCGTTCCAAGAACCGTTCCGAATTTTTCTGCATGGTGATCAGATAGTTTCATATGTTTTTTCTTTGATTGGCTGTCTAGAATTTTTAACAGGGCCGGATTTTAGACTTTTTAACGTTAGAAGTGGCGAACAAATATCACAACATGAGTATATCATGGGTCGAATGGATAGAACTGGCCGGCATTAAAGAGAACATCTCTTTTTGTTTCATGATCCTGCTATGGCAATTCACGGGTGAAAAATAGTAATGCCGCCTATCAATATCCTCAGGTATCATCTGATGTCCCAGGATTACCAGGCACGATTAATTAGCAATAATAGGTCTGCATTGCCATATTGAAAGGGGAATTTTGAAGAATTATCAAAGTTGAGCGGGCGTTCAGAAGCGGTGCGAGAGGTGATATAAGTTAAGCTGCTGAATATATATAAATATATATAAACAGAAATGATTCAGTGCTGATAGCAGAAAAATGCAACGGGATCTCTTTGATAAGTGATACTGCTGAAAATAACGTGGCAGTACTTATGGACAAATGAGATGTTTCCCGGCTGGTTGCTCCGTGGAAATTGGTGCTTGAGTAAAGATAGGCTTATCGTGCGATACTGTTGATTTTACTGGCTGGGGGACAAGGATTCGAACCTTGATAAGCGGAGTCAGAGTCCGCTGTCTTGCCGTTAGACCATCCCCCAGCAGCATCCGGTGTGGAAAGTACGCTTTATAAATGATGAGTCAGGTG
>JAHEMX010000573.1 GCA_024643445.1 Desulfobulbaceae bacterium
GACGCCTCTCCGGCCAGGCCTGTTTGATCGCGTCAAGCGTCGCCCTGATCTCTGTCGGATGGTGGCCGTAATCATCGACCACCGTAATAGCGTCGACCTCACCCTTGTGCTGCATGCGGCGCTGCACGCCGGCAAAGGATTTCAGCGCCCGAGCGATAACGTGAAAAGGTATTTCCAGCTCACGGGCGACACCGATTGCAGCCAGACCGTTATAGACATTATGCATGCCCGGAGGGGCAAGATCAATCTCACCCAGCGTCCCGTCCCGGTCTTTTACGACAAAATGAACCCGTCCGCCGGAAAAAGCAATTTCTTCGGCAAACAGATCGGACTGTCTCGTCAGGCCGTAGGTGA
Organism: Desulfobulbaceae bacterium; assembly: GCA_024643445.1. Lineage (GTDB taxonomy): Bacteria > Desulfobacterota > Desulfobulbia > Desulfobulbales > Desulfocapsaceae > Ww85. The sequence goes on from JAHEMX010000573.1 coordinate 355, forward strand.
TCACCCGCTTTTTAATGTCAGGCAGCAGATCGGCGATGTGCTGATTATCCAGGCAGATGATGGCCGCACCGTAAAACGGAATCTTGTCGATAAACTGGAGAAATGAATCCTTGACATGATCGATATCCCGATAGTAGTCGAGATGTTCAAGATCAATATTGGTAACGACCTCGAGCACCGGAGCCAGTTTCAAAAAAGAGCCGTCACTCTCGTCGGCCTCGGCGACAAGGAATTCTCCGTGCCCCAGCTTGGCGTTGCCGCCAAGAGAATCTACCTTTCCTCCGACAACAATGGTCGGATCAAGCCCCGCTTCAGCCATGATCCAGCTCACCATGGAGGTGGTCGAGGTCTTGCCGTGGCTTCCGGCTATGGCGATACCGTATTTTGCCAGGCGCATCAATTCGGCCAGCATCTCAGCCCGCATCACCACCGGTATCCCCGCCGTCCGTGCGGCTATAACCTCAGGGTTATCCCGGGCAATTGCCGAGGAGGTAACGATGACATCGGCACCGCTAATCGCGTCCTCCCGGTGCCCGATCGAGACCCTGCAACCGAGACGGGCAAGATTGTCGGTGATATGTGAACGGTTGAGATCAGAACCTGATACTTTATAGCCCAGGTTGGCCAGCAGCTCGGCGATACCGCTCATGCCGATGCCGCCGATACCGACAAAGTGTATATGCTTAGATTTACTGTACATAATCCGTTTTCAAACCAGTGTCAGACAGATATCGACGATCCTATCCGCTGCATCCGGCATCGAAAGTTTTCTCATACCGCTGGACATCTGTCCAAGTTTATCGGGGTCCGTCAGAATTTCTTTCAAGGTGGTTCCGAGTCTGTCGGCTGTCAACCCCTGTTCGACCAGCAGCACGGCACCGCCGCTTTCCGCATACCAGTCGGCGTTGGTCTGCTGATGATTGTCCGCGGCATACGGGTATGGTATCAGAATAGCCGGCTTGCCGAGAACGGCGATCTCGGCAAGGGTTGTCGCACCGGCTCTCGACACGACCAGGTCCGCTTGCCGGTAGACCTGTGCCATATCGGTAAAAAAGGCGGCCACCCGGGCATCAAGACCGCTTTTCCGATAAGCCTGGGACACCATTTTTTCATCATTTTTCCCGGTCTGGTGGATCACCCTCAACCCCGGAAAATCTTCACGGCCGCCGGTGAGCACCTCAACCATCAGGGTGTTAATACCATGGGCACCCTGGCTGCCGCCCAGAACAAGCAGCGTCAGTTTCCCATCCCTGCCACCCTCCGATGCCGCCACATCAAGGATACTCCGGCGCACTGGATTACCGGTCAGCACCGTCTTTCCAGCAGGAAAGTATTTTTCGCTCTGCGGCAGAGACAGGCAGATTTTATCCACGAGCGGGCCCAGTTTGCGATTGGCAAGACCCGGGACGGAATTCTGTTCGTGAATGAGCGTCGGTATCCTCAGAAGCCAGGCAGCCGCAACGACAGGCCCCGTCACATAACCGCCTACGCCGCAGACGACATGCGGCCGGAATCTGATAAGGTGATAACAGGCCTCGATAAAGGATACGGGCAGCACCGCCAGCGCCTTGAGCAAGGCCGGTATTTTTTTCCCCTTCAAACCATAACTGTGTATGGTCTTTACTGAAAAACCGAACTTTTCAAGATAGATACGATCAAGTTTTCGTTTTGTCCCGATAAATAATACCGTACTGCCCGCTGCCCTGCTGCCCAGATTTTCTGCCGTAGCAACAGCGGGAAACAGATGCCCGCCGGTGCCTCCGCCGGTGAGCAGCAATCGTATCGGTCTGAGTTGTTTGGACGTTGCGCTCATTGAACCTCTTTATGGTGCAGCAGGTTTCCGACCGCTTCTGCGAAGCATGCTCCGCGATGGGCATAACTGTTGAACATATCGAAACTGGCGCAGGCCGGCGACAGAAGCACCGTATCGCCCGGTTGCGCGCTTGCCGCAGCGCAGGATACGGCTTCTTCCATGGTCTGCGCATAGACGGTCTCCTGCAGGTCCGCCAGCGCGTCTGAAAGCTTTGCGGCGGCCTCACCTATCAGGATCAGCTTTTTCACATGCTCTTTGACCACACCCCGCAACAGGCGGTAATCATCACCCTTGTCTTTGCCCCCGGCAATCAGTATCACCGGGCCGTCAATCTGGCGCAGCGCATTCTCAACAGCGCCGGTATTCGTCCCCTTGGAGTCATTGATATAGGTGACGCCTGCAGCCCTTTCAACAAGCTGCATCCGGTGATTCCCGACCCGGAAGCTGTTCAGAACCTCCTGCTGGATCCGAACATCCCCGTCCGCCCCGGAAAAAAAGGGCTGAACC
>JAHEMX010000574.1 GCA_024643445.1 Desulfobulbaceae bacterium
CCCTTTTGTTGAAGTCAGCGCACCTCTCGCCTCCGGGAAAGGTGAAATGTTCGCCCTGCTCCAGCCACTGGTCCAACAATGATTGATCGGACTGGGAAATCTGCGTAAACGACAACCCTTCCCAGCGGCCGAAATCTATTTCTCGGAGGTATTCATCATAGCTGGTTTCGCAGGTCATATTGAGCAATGCCGCGGTTTCTCTGCACCTGTGGAGCGGGCTGCAGAAGCAGTGCTGCAGATCAAGAGAATTGACCAATTTTGCCACCAGCCTTACTTCCTCCCTGCCCTCAGGATTCAGCTCAACATCGCTGATACCCGTATAGGTGCCGGAACCATCGGTCCGACCATGTCTGAGCAGATAGATGAGCATCACCGTCAGTCGAGCTGATATTTGTCTTTGTAGCCCCTCGGGGTTATCATCTTGCCGTTCCACTGAAAGGAGTTTGAATTTCCGATAATGACCGTTGTCTGCATATCGACAAGATCACTATTGAAAAATTCAAGTGTGCTTAGGATGACCTCCTCGCTTTCTCTGGTTGACGCCTTGACCATGCCGACGGGGGTATGCTTCTCGCGATATTGCGCGACGATCTCAAGCATTTTCTTCAGCTGCCAGTCTCGTTTCCGTGATTTGGGGTTATAGACGACAAGCACAAAATCGGCTGCCGCAGCCGCCTTGATCCGTTTTTCGATAAGGTCCCAGGGCGTCAGCAGATCAGACAGGGAGATCGTGGCAAAATCATGCATCAATGGTGCCCCGAGTCTTTCCGCGCAACTGTTCAGGGCAGCTATACCGGCAATAATCCTTATCTCAACCGTTGAATCGGTTTCCCGTGCGACTTCATAAACCAGACCAGCCATGGCATAAATGCCGGGATCGCCGCCCGATATGAGGGCGATGTTATACCCTTCTTCTGCCAGGTTGATTGCTTTTTTAACCCGATCGACCTCCTGCATCATTGCCGAAGGCATAATTTTCTTGGTTCCGGTTATATCTTTTATCAAAGCCAAATAGGTTTTATAGCCGATGATGATATCCGCATCTTCGATGGCCTGCCTGGCCGCCGGGATAAGATAGTCAAGCGAGCCGGGCCCGGTTCCGACGACATTTAAAATGCCCTTTGGGCCACTGCGATGGTAAGCTGTTTCCATTTTCTCTTCTGTATAATCAAATGACCGGGCAGCCCGCCGCAGGAAGCCGCCCGGATGGCACTGGCTTCACTGACGCTGTGGGTTCCCACTTTTTTATATACTTTCTCAGACCGGCCCGGAGTTTCTACGGCCTCAAGGATCTCCCTGGGGAAAAAGCGCAGCGGCCACTTCATCACCTTTGAAATTTCCAGTAATGCCTTTTCGTCTTTTTTAATATCTATGCTCGCCAGCGCGGCCACACTTCTGAGATCGAGCCCTTCTTCTTGCAGTTCAGCCAGGGCTGCTAGAATCTCGTCTTGCGGCGTCCCTCTTCTGCAGCCGATGCCGATATAGCGAATTCGCGGCAATAGGTTTAAAGCGGTGCCCGCTTTCTCCGGTGAAAGGGAAATTACGATATCCGCGCCGGTACGTTCCTTGGTCACCAGAAAATCTTCCGGTAATGTTTTCAGGTAGGTTTTATCTTGAAAAATCTTTAGCTTACCCCGATTAAGCAATCTCGCGGATACGGCTGCGAGCCTTTCAGGATTGATTATAAAAAGCTGGTTTTCAATACTCCAGAGGTCGACAGAGGTATGGCCGGAAACGTCTGAGCCTGTCGTTATTACCGGGATCCCGCCGCAGATGCCGGCAAGTTTTTCCGCCAGCTTATTGCCACCTCCAAGATGTCCCGAGAGCAGACTGATGGCAAAGGATCCTTTTTCATCAAGCACCACGACGCATGGATCACTATACTTGCTTTGGATCAAACCATTTAAACTGCGCACGACGATGCCGGTTGCCATGATGCAGATAATTCCGTCATGTGTCTGCCACAGGGACTCCAGTGCCTGCCTGATGCCCTGAAGAGGCCTGACAAGAACACCATCCGGCACAGACCTGCAAATCTTTTCCGCCAGTTTCCAGCCACCATCTGTAGCCGCTATGAATGCCAGTTTCATGCAATTTTCAACCTGTGCGCCGTTTGTCTGTGTCAACCGTTCAACCATTCTGCCTGATTGAGAGATCTTAGCTTCACGCTCGAACACTTCTAGCACAAAAAGCTCTTTTTTGCCTGCAATAGTAATTGACTCTTGTATCAAAAAAATACTCGATCCACCGGAACCGGTGATCGGGCAGCGTACCGAATAGGGCACCAGACCGCAAGATATGCTATGCGGATGTCAATTCCTCAAGCTGATCTCTGGCAAAATCAAGAGTTGGGTCAAGGGTCAGGGCGAGGGTGAAATACTGTATTGCCTCAGCACTATCGCCAAGCCTGTTGTAATTTACGCCGATGTTTGCGTAATCCATTGCAGAAGCCGGATTGAGATGTACCGCTCTCTTGAAATATTCAATTGCCGTGGCAAAAGCCTCCTTCTTGAAATAGCAAAAACCGAGCAAATTATGGAGATCCGGTCGCTCATCATCTTCGTCACAGCCGCATTGCAGAACCGCTATCGCCTCGTCGTATTTTCCCAGGTCCTTCAGGCAGTGCCCTTTATAGGAATAGATGTACGGCAGATCTTCTTTTTCAGGAT
>JAHEMX010000575.1 GCA_024643445.1 Desulfobulbaceae bacterium
AAGAATCTCATGAGCAAACCTGGCAAGGACAAAGAGAAGAGCTAACAAGCCCAGCAGACGGGTGCCCAGATACAGGGATAAAAGGATAACAGCAGGTTAGGCAGCGGCTGTTTTCTTCCGGTGACCCGGTTTGGCCGTTATTTCCAGATAAAAGCTCTCCAACTGCTGCTCGACGGCTTTATCAATGCACTTGCCAATCTCGGAGAGGTGAATGTCCTGAGCTATCTCAGCCGTATGGCCAAATCTGCAGTCGAAATCCCAGAAGTCAACACCCGCCGGCAGTTTTTTATTACGTTCTCTTTTTATGTATCGTTTGATATCGTGTCTTATGGCTTCTATGTGCCGGTCCTTTTTGATTTTCGAATCTGTTAAGGAAAATGTTTTCTTCATTAATATACCCACCGAGAATGTTGAGCCTGAAATAAAGACGCCACAACAATAGTCTGCATGTACCGGCAAAATAGCAAGTTAAAAAGAATTTCCTCCGCATCATCGAAACAGAAAAAGCACGAAGGATGTCTTCGGCTGACGTGTTTCAGCACGATAAAACCTGTCCGGAGAACATTACAGTGTCTGCACCTCCGGCCCTCTGCGGCAGCCATTTACCATTTTTTTTGCCTCCCCGTCGTAACAAGTTAACTATTTTCTTGCCGAAAATAATCACTAATACTATGTAGTAATTTTAGTGAACTATCGGGTGAAATATTGCCCGGGTTCAGGACAGGATTTATGTATGGCCATTATCGGCCAGATGCCAACCCAAACTGATTGTACTACGAGGACATGGGAGGTTTTTTATGGCTCAATCAGAATCGAATGTGGTCATGGACAGCGGCAAAAGCCAGCTGTCCGACCTGTGGACCAAGGAGGATTACCTGGCTATCTGGCTCGGTTTCCTCGTCATCGCAGTTTGTCTCATCGCCTATCTCGGTTTCGGCCCCAAGGCCGACTTCGCCCCAAAGATCCAGGAAGCCCTGCAGATCCAGGCTGCCGAGGAGGCAAAGGCGCCCTTCAAGACCATCGCCTGGTATAAGGCTGACAGTGCCACAAATCTCAAGGCTTCTGGTGTCTCGGCGTTCGGCAAATTCCTTTCCCACTGGACCAAGTCCCCCGGAAGCTGGAAATCCAACCCGGTCGAGGCCTTTATCCGCTCAGAATCCCAAGCCAAGGCGATGAACGACAAGGCGGTGCCTGCCTATGAAGAGGCAAAGGCTAAGGCCGCAGCCGCCTTGACCGCCGCCACGCAGGCCGAGGAATTATCCGCTGGTGCAAGCTTCAAGGACCAGGCCCTCAACGATGAGGCTGTGGCCAAGATTTCCGCCTGGCGTGCAGCCGAAAAGAAATCCGCTTCCGCCAAGGGCAAGGCGACCAATAAACCATACAACTATTTCCCGACCCTAATCGGTCTCTGTATTTTCCTGATCGTCTTTTTCGGTATCGGCAATAAACTGATGGGACGCAATGTCATTCAATTCGCCAAGGGATTCGTCATCGTTTTCCTGGTTGCCGTGCTCGCCTACCTGCTTGGCGGCCAGGCCGTCTCGAAGCAGTATGGCGTTGGCGCCGAAGCCTGGGGCATCATACTCGGCATGATCATCGCCAACTCCATCGGCACACCGAAATGGGTGCTGCCGGCCTGCCAGGTGGAATTTTTCATCAAGACCGGCCTCGTGTTGCTCGGCGCGGAAGTGCTGTTCAGCAAGATTCTATCCATCGGTATCCCGGGTATTTTCGTGGCCTGGGTGGTCACGCCGATCGTGCTCATCTCGACCTATGCCTTTGGCCAGACCGTCATCAAGATGCCCTCCAAGACCCTGAACATTGTCATCTCGGCTGACATGTCGGTCTGCGGCACATCGGCCGCGATCGCCACCGCCGCCGCCTGTCGGGCAAAGAAAGAGGAGCTGACCCTGTCCATCGGCCTGTCTCTCGTCTTCACGGCTATCATGATGATTGCCATGCCGGCCTTCATCAAGTCTGTCGGTATGCCGGAGATCCTCGGCGGTGCCTGGATGGGCGGCACCATCGACGCCACCGGTGCGGTGGCCGCAGCAGGTGCCTTCCTTGGTGAGAAAGCCCTCTATGTCGCGGCAACCATCAAGATGATCCAGAACGTCATGATCGGCGTCACGGCTTTCTGTGTAGCGCTTTACTGGTGTATGAAGGTAGAGCAGAACGGTACCGACAAAAGAACTGTCGGCGCCGGAGAAATCTGGCACCGTTTCCCGAAATTCGTGCTCGGCTTTCTTGCCGCATCAATCCTCTTCTCGTTCATTGATGGCAAAATGGCTGGCGGAATGAGTGAAGCGCTGATCGAGCAGGGCGCCGTCCGCGGCGGAACCCGCCTGATGCGCGACTGGTTTTTCACCCTGTCGTTTGCCGCTATCGGCCTCTCCACCAACTTCAGGGAACTGGCCAAGTATTTCAAGGGTGGCAAGCCGCTGATCCTCTATGTCTGCGGACAGAGTTTCAACCTGGTTCTGACCTTGACCATGGCCTACATCATGTTCTACCTGGTGTTCCCTGAAATCACGGCTAAAATCTAATAGCAGCCGATAACTAAAAAGCCGGGGGGGGATCCCCCCCCCGGCTCACCGGGAAAACATGGAACCAACAGTCAAACACAGCCTGCTTAAGCGGTTACGGAATTTTATCACAGCCTGTGC
>JAHEMX010000576.1 GCA_024643445.1 Desulfobulbaceae bacterium
CCGGCGGATCCGGTCTGAATTTCCGGCAAGAGCGCCGTTTCCGCATGAGCCCCAGAAGCTCCTCCGGGGTGATAACGGCCGATGCTGCCCCTGCTTTCTTCTCATCAATGGTTATCAGCCCAAGATCTGCCGTAAGCCCCGGTATCGTAACCGCGCTGACCGGACAGACCGCGGAGCAGTGACCGCAGAGCATGCAGTGCTCCCCGCTGACAGCAGGTTTTCCGGTTGCGTCCGGCTGCAGTATCCTGTCGGGACAGACAGAAATGCAGGCACCGCAGGCCGTGCAGCATTCCCGGTCGACAACCGGCAAGTTCTTTTGCTTCAGTTCAGGTGCCATGGCCTACGCTTATCAGGGAAACAATCAGGGAGTAGGTATGATCATATATCTTCGGGTCGGAGCTTGCCCTGGGGCCGGCGACATTGAGAATACGGATATGGTATTGCCTGATCCATTGTATTGCAAGCTCTTTGGCCTGAGGCAACGGGGTTTCATGAAAATCGACATGCAGGCATGGTTTCCCTTCGTTTTCAGCGATTCGCCCGGTCAGGGCTGAGCCACCGGAGAGTGCACCGTGGGAAAGGATCAGGGTGCCATCGGCGGCCTGCACATTCTTCTCAGTTCTGTCCGGATACCGATCGGAGGCAAGCTCTTGCATGCGGTATTCATCAGGCAGGGGCCCCGCTTCGGTTTTACGGCCGGCCGGGATGGCACCGCCGTAGGGGAGTCCGCAGAAAATCGCCGCGTCCAATGCGGCACGGTCCGCTCCGGTCTGCCCACCTGAAAGTATCTTCGTAATCAATGCCAAAATCTTCCCCTGCCTCACCAAGTATCCATAGCCGCGCTCCAGGACAAACGAAACAGTGATACGACCGGAACCGCTTCCCCGGGAAAGCCAATTGAACGATAAATTTGTCCTATTGGCAATAAGGGAAGAGAAAAAAATTCCGGCAGTTGGTAACATGCACCCTGACGCTGCCCCGTCTCGGGGCAAAGACAGTGACCGGCAAGGGGAGTGACGGGTCGTTACGCCCGAGGATGAAGACGTAACGGGAACTCGTCCAGGAGACGTTTCAATAGCTTTCGTAAGTAATAGTATGGAACAGGCGGAAAGGAAGGTTGTACATCGGGCTCAATACGATAATCACCTGGTCGAAGTCATTGACAGGGGGGATGAACGATTCCTGATCTTTGCCGGACACATCGTGCAGTCATCCATGTCGATAAATCAGCCTGAACGACTGACCCTCTCCTATACCCGTTACATGATGGCAGCACTTCTCGCTGGCACCGGTCCCGAAAAAGTTCTGATTGTCGGTCTCGGCGCCGGCTCCCTGCTGCGTTTTCTCAATTTTCATTTCCCGAACTGCCTGATCGACGGCATTGACAATGCAGCGGATATCATCAGCCTGTCCCGGGAATATTTTCACCTGCCGGACAAGCCGGAGATAACGATCCACTGTTGTGATGGCTACGATTTTCTTGCCGATCTTCCGGCTGAACATCGATATGACCTGATCCTCGTCGATGCCTTTGATGCGGAAGGCATGTCAAGGACCGTGTATCGATCGGAATTTTTCGCTTTATGCCGTGAGCACCTGACTCAGAAAGGACTCATCAGTCTCAATCTGTGGAGTGGAAACAGTGATCGGCTGGACGAGGTACGACAGGATGTTGGATCCTGGTTTTCCGCAACCGTCGAGATGCCGGTGCCGAAACGGGGCAATGTCATCTGTCTCGGCAGAAATAGTGAACCGATCTGGCCGATACTGAGAAAAAACCGCTCGGATCTTGAGGCCTTGAGCGAGAAATATGGTATCAATTTCAAGGCAATTATCAACGTCTGCCTGAAAAACAACCTCGGCTTTATTCAACGGCTCAGCTATCGTTTCAATAAAAACAACTGGAATAACTGACCCGGATATCTGCGCGCTGAGACGGCCTGCCTCTGCCTGCCAGGCAGACTCGTGTCAGAGGGAAACGTGCATGAAATGCCGGGGCTAACGTTCCTGCTCGCGAATGACCTTGAGCTGGTCCTCAAGATCGGCTATTTCCTGCTGCCAGTAGGCGTATGAACCAAAAGTATCGTTGATTCTCGTGTCCCCATCCTCCAGATACTGCCTGCCGCACCAGCTGATATAATGGATGTAGCGCATGGCCCTGAGCGGTTCGATCAGCCGCAGTGTCCGATGGTCAAACCGGCGGAAGGTCTCATACCCTTCCAGAAGAAGGGAAATTTCCAGCGGGCAGTCCTCCCGACTCCCCGGCAGAAGCATCCAGAAGTCCTGAACGGCCGGACCGACCATCATATCATCGAAATCTATTATAAAAAAAGATTCACCGGGTCGGTAGATCAAATTTGAGCTATGGCAGTCGCCGTGAATCCTGATGGCTTCGACCGAGTCAAAACAGGGGGCGATCTCGTTTATCATCTCCGCACCCAGTCGCTCAAACTGGCTGGCCAGGTTTTTGTGCACGAGGCTGTTGCCAAGGATATAGGCAATCTGATCTTTCGTCGTGTGCAGGGGGTGCAGCCTGTTCCTCCCCGGAGCCTCCCGCATGGCCCCGACACTGTGCAGCCGGCCAAGCAGCCTGCCGAGTTCAAGCCACTGCTCATCGTTATATTCATCCACCAGCCGGCCGCCGCAGCGGGGATACACCG
>JAHEMX010000094.1 GCA_024643445.1 Desulfobulbaceae bacterium
AGCTGATTGAGTTCAGCGCCCCGAATATCAGGGTATCTCGACAGCGCACTTTTATGATGCTCGATCACCTGCTCGAGTGTGCTCTTCGGGATCCGGTCCATGGCCTGGGCCAGGAGATTCGGCTCGAGCCAGCTTCGTACATCAAAAATACCGTTAATCCGTTTTTCATCAAGGGGAACGATCGTCCACCGTGAGTGATAGGTGCGTTCCACGAGCCCGCTGACTTCCATACGGGAAAGTATCTCGTAGACGGTGCCGCGGTTGATGGCATAGGCTTTTGCGAGCTCCAGCGCATTTATCCGCCAGCTGGAAAGGATGGAAAGCCTGATTATTTCGTTCTCTATCCGGTCGTAAATAAGCTCCCATTCTTTTGTCGGGACGAGGAAATCGTGCCCGGATGAAAGTTGCAGCATGGCGGGGATCAGCTTCCGTGATTCTGCCTGCTCACCCATGCCCACCACGTACCCCCGTTTTTGCCTGGGCTGGATGAAGCCCACAGCTTCCAGGTCGGCCAGGGCCTGGCGCACCGGTGTACGACTGATCTTCAACATCCTGCTGATGGCCGCTTCGGTAATTATCGTCCGCTCGGGAAGAGTGCCCTGCTGGATGCACTGCCGCAGATGTCCGGCCACCTTGAGGTATAAAGGCTCGGTCTTATTGATTGATCCCTCTGTCTCAGAGGGCGGGTTGTCTGATGGTTCCGACATGGTGTGTTCTCGCGTTTGAGCCGGATGAAAGAAAGACAATAAATGATTTTGTTTTTCTTGTTGTCAGTGTGACGCTTTTGCAACAGGAACAGGTCTGCATCCTAACTATATTTCGGGGTGAGTGCAACCTTTAGTAAGTGTATTATTTCAATTTTGTACATTACTTTTAATTGTTCGACAACAGGTATGCCTCACTCTTGCCGTTATCATCAGCACTTTCGTAATCTAAAAATAGCCAGTAAATATAAGTTAATAACAGGATAACGATTGACCGATCAGGATACATGTCCCGAGCTGTCAAATAATCTTTATGCCAGGCTAAAGACATTGACAGAGAAAAAATAATGCACTATGCATACAAAAAACTTTCAGGTTTTAATTGAGGATGATGAGACCTGATGCAAAAATTCTCGATCTCCCGGTAAATGATGCTATTGCATTGTGGCATTGCCGGGGGTAAGTTCGTTGCCGGATGTGACTTGAAAATAGGTTCTTCGATTCCTGCAGGAAGGATGGTGATATCGCGTAGAACTGCGGGCAGATCCCCGGTGTCGTTCATGAAGTTGTTCCGGTGACTATTTCCCGAGTCATAATCTCAGCCTGAAAGAGGCGACCGGTTTTACGCTATTATGGTCATTCCGGTTGCGGGCTGTGCCTGAAGCGGCGGGTTTGGTGCCTGTTTTCAGTCAGTTTTTAGAATGGGAAGCTTCTGCAGTAACCGTGCATTTTCATCACAATTCAAAAGGAGGAGATCATGTCTGTTAAAAGTAATCAGAAACGCCGTTCTCTCACTAAAATCCTGGTCGCATCGGCCATGATGGTCGGATTAGCCGTGGTGTCCTTTTCCCCGGCCCAGGCTGCTTATCCGGATCGTCCGATCACCATCATCGTGCCGTGGGGTGCTGGTGGCGGTACGGATGCCGTCGGCCGCATCTTCGGCAACCTGCTGGAGCAGGATCTGAAAGTTCCGGTCAACGTTGTGAACCGCGACGGCGGTAGCGGTGTGGTGGGCCATTCGGCGATCATCACGGCGGAGCCCGACGGCTATACCATCGGCATAGCCACCGTCGAGGTAGCCATGATGCATTGGGTCGGTCTGACCAAATTGACCTATGCCGACTTCACCGTGTTTGCCCAGGTCAACCAGGATCCGGGCGGACTCATGGTCGGCACGGATTCCCCGTACAAGAGCGCCAAGGATCTGCTGGCAGCGATCAAGGAGAAACCGGAAAAGACCTTCAAGGCGTCCGGTACCGGCCAGGGCGGCATCTGGCATCTCGGTATGGCAGGCTGGCTGTTGTCCGAGGGCGTTGATGTTGCCAAGGTTCCCTGGGTGCCCAGCAAGGGGTCGGCCCCGGCCCTGAAGGACATGGTCGCCGGCGGCGTTGACTTCGTCACCTCATCGCTGGCCGAAGGCCGCGCCCTGATCGAGGCCGGCAAGGTCCTGCCGCTTGCCAATATGGGAGACGAGCGGCTTCCCCTGTACCCGGACGTTCCGACGCTGAAGGAAGCAACGGGTTCAAACTGGACGGTCAATGTCTGGCGCACGATTGCCGGCCCGAAAGGTGTACCGCAGGAAGTCATGGACGTGCTGGTACCTGCCATCAAGCGTGCCTACGAGAGTGACGAATACAAGAAGTTCATGGACGGCCGCGGCTTTGGCATGATCTATCGTGGACCCAAGGAGGCCTACGAGACCATGGAGAAAACCGATAAGTCATTCGGCGAGGTCATGAAGGCAGCCGGTCTGACCAATTAACATTCGCCTGAAGACGTCGTGAAAAGGGGAGGCCCGCGTGAAGGTTAACGATGCAATTTCCGGAATAATTTTTATTTTGTTTGGATTCCTGGTGTTTTACCTCACACGGGACTTCCCTATCATGCCGGGACAGCGGTATGGAGCGGGCCTTTTCCCGAACCTGATCGGTTTTTTCATGGGCGTCGGCGGTGTCGCTCTGATTGTCCGCGGTGTCAAGACGCGCAACGGTGCCCCCTGGGCCACCGTTATGGATTGGGTTAGTTCACCGCGCCACCTTTCGAGTTTCTTTCTCGTTATTTTCGTGCTGATTTTTTATATCCTCATTTCAGACCATCTCGGCTTTATTCCGACCGCATTTATTTGCCTGTTTGTCTTGTTGCTCTGGTTACGGGGTCCCGCCACCTGGCCCTCGTCAGTGGTAATATCGATTCTCGCCACGATAGTCATCCAGCAGTTCTTCGGCGAGTTCCTTCGCGTGCCCCTTCCCTGGGGTATCGTGCCGATTTTTGGATGGTGAGGCGAAAATGGACGTTTTCATTAATGCTTTTGGCCTGATTTTCGATCCCTACGTTTTGCTGGTGGTCATTCTCTCGGGCGCGTTCGGTCTGTTCATGGGGGCGGTGCCCGGCCTGTCGGCCACCATGGCGACAGCCCTGCTGGTTCCGGTTACCTTCTTCATGGAGCCGGTTCCGGCCCTTGCCTCGATCGTCACGGCGACAGCCATGGCGATCTTCGCCGGCGATCTGCCGGGTGCTCTGCTGCGTATCCCGGGCACGCCCGCCTCGGCGGCCTATACCAACGAGGCTTTCGCCATGACCCGCAAGGGCCAGGCCGAACTGGTCCTCGGCACGGGTCTGTTGAGCGCGGTGATCGGGGGCTTGTTCGGCGCCGTTGTACTGACATTCTCGGCGCCGGTCCTGGCCGAGTTTGCGATCAAGTTCTCGTCTTTCGAATATTTCTGGCTGGCCTCGCTGGGCTTGACCTGCGCCGCCTTCGTCTCGAGCGAATCTGCCGCGAAAGGACTGATTTCGCTGATGATAGGCCTGCTGATCGCCACCGTCGGCATCGACGGCACAACCGGTTTCCCACGTTTCACCTTTGGCAGCGTCGAATTGCTGGGCGGCATCAACTTCATTCCGGCGATGATCGGCATGTTCGCCATGGCCGAGGTTTTCCGTTCGGTCACGGCCATCAAGCCGCCCCCGGAGGTCGAGCAGCGCACGATCGGCAACATCTTTGCCGGCCTCGGCAAGGTTCTCTATCGTTACAAGTTTAACCTGCTGCGCGGCAGCACCATCGGTGTGCTGGTCGGCGCCCTGCCCGGTGCCGGCTCGGATATCGCCGCCTGGATTGCCTATGCCGTGTCCAAGAAGTTCTCGAAGGATCCGGAGAAGTTCGGCACCGGGCATGTCGAGGGCATCGTCGATGCCGGCTCATCGAACAATGCCGGGCTCGGCGGGACCTGGGTCCCGGCGCTGGTGTTCGGCATTCCCGGCGATTCGATCACCGCCATCGTCATCGGCGTGCTCTACGTGAAGGGTATGAATCCGGGGCCGACCGTGTTCCTGGAACACCCAGAACTGATCTACGCCGTGTTCGTCTCGTTTTTCCTGGCCAACATACTGCTGCTGCCGCTTGGCCTGACTGCCATCAAGTGTGCCAAGCAGATGCTGCGGGTTCCGCGTGAGATCCTGATGCCGGTGATTCTGATGTTCTGCGTGGTCGGAACCTTCGCCATCAACAATACGGTGTTCGGCGTCGGCATCATGCTCGTTCTTGGGGTGATATCGTATTTCCTCGAGGAAAACGGCTTCCCGATTGCCCCGGCAATTCTGGGCCTGGTTCTCGGCGGATTGCTCGAGGAGAGTTTCATGACGTCGATGATCAAGGCGGACGGAGATCTTCTGGCCTTCTTCGAACGTCCGGTGTCTGCGGTATTGGGCGTTATCACCATCCTGATCTGGTTGTCACCGCAACTGGCAAAGGTGTGGAGAAAAATTCGTCGGGCAACACCGCTGGGCGGCCGTTAATCCAGGCTTGCCACCCGGCATATCGATTCCTGATGGCTGCTGTGTGGCGGGGAATCAGTTTCCGGTGCTGATATAATCCATCCCTTCCGGCCCCGGAATCACCGTTTTTTCATGGTCCGGCTCAGTTCCTCTTCTTCCAGTGCGGCTGTGCCTGCCGCACCGGGGTGCATCAATCGTGCAAGTCCTGGTGTACCGTCTTCGGCGGTTCTTATCCACTCAAACAGGACATCTTCAGCACAGCAACGCCGGATACGTTGCCCCCCTGGAGATAACGGTTCAACCCTGTTTCCCGTCGCCAGTTCCCTGGGGGAGTATCTACAGAGGGGAAAATGTATTTTTCCACATTTGTACATTATTGCGAGTTTCGCCTTGGCAAGTGCCCTCTCGTCTTTCAGTCGTGATTTTTTGTGTCATCCTTTGTAAATAACTATTAAACATAGCAATTTAGCTTCCGGTAAAGCAAGAGCGCTGGACGGATGGATGGCACCGTCAATTAAGTTTTATGGTCAGGCAAAATTCATTGACATAAAAAAAATATTGCACTATGCATACAAAAAACTTTTAGGTACTGGCATGAGTGCACCCGATCCAAAAATCCTGATTCTCTCCGAAAATGATGATGTTGCGATAGTGCTATGCGACATCGCCGCGGGTACCTTTCTTCCCGGGCCCGACATAACAACCCGATCCTCAATTCCGAGCGGCCACAAGCTTTCACTGAAATCCCTGAAAAGTGGAGACGTCGTAAGGAAATACGGGCAGATCATCGGTTGTGCCGTGTCCGATATCGGCCCCGGTGAGCATATTCACAATCACAATATCTCCCTGGCAGGTGTGTCCGGACGGGCAGAAACGTCAGCATCGGGCTCCCGCGTTTTACCCGATACCGCCGGTCTGCCCCTTGATTTTATGGGGTATCGCCGCACCACTGGTCTGACTGGCACCCGCAACTATATCGCCGTTCTTTCCACCGTAAACTGTTCTGCAACGGTCTGCAGGAAAGTAGCGGATCATTATCACCACTCGACGGCGTTGGACGCCTATCCGAATGTTGACGGCGTGATCGCTTTTACCCATGGCCTGGGGTGCGGGAATAAAACAGGGAGCCACGGATTCGACGTGCTGCAGCGTACCCTCATGGGATGCGCCTCTAACCCGAACATCGGTGCGGTTCTTATGATCGGTCTGGGATGTGAAACGAATCAGGCACAGTTCATGCTGGAACGTTACGGGCTGTCGGAAGATGACCGCCTGCAGAGCTTTTCCATCCAGGATGCTGGTGGAACCGGAGCCGCAATCAGATCTGCCATTGAACGTGTGGAAGCCATGCTGCCGCTGGTAAATAGTACCCAAAGGACGAGGGTGCCGGTGAGCGAGCTGAGGCTTGCCCTGCAATGCGGCGGATCCGACGCCTATTCCGGCATCACGGCGAACCCCGCCCTGGGTTATGCTTCTGATATTCTGGTGGCGCTCGGCGGTACCGCGATCCTCTCAGAAACACCGGAAATTTACGGTGCCGAGCATTTGCTCGCGCAACGGGCGGTATCGGCTGAAGTGGCTGGCAAATTGCTGGCTCGTATTGCCTGGTGGAAAGACTATACCGCCAAAAACGGCGCCGACATGGACAATAATCCCTCCTTTGGAAATAAATTGGGGGGGTTAACAACGATCTACGAAAAATCACTCGGGGCTGTCGCCAAGGCGGGACAGAGTCCGCTGATTGAGGTCTATGAGTTTGGTGTCCCGGTGCGTGAGCGCGGCCTGGTTTTTGTCGATACGCCCGGCTACGATCCGGTCACCTCAACCGGACAGATTGCCTCCGGCGCCAACATCATGTGCTTTACGACCGGCCGCGGCTCCGTCTCGGGTTTTAAACCGGTACCGACCTTGAAGCTCGCGTCCAACACCCCGATGTATGAACGTATGCAGGAAGATATGGACATCAATTGCGGCACCGTTGTTACGGGGGAGAGTATAGAAACTGTCGGGCGCACCATCTTTACACGCATTGTCGAAACGGCCTCGGGTCTGCGCACCGCAAGCGAAACAAACGGGTATGGCGACGAGGAATTCGTGCCCTGGCAACTGGAGGCCGTTCTCTAAAGGCGGCCTGGATAAGCAGGTCTTTTGTCAGGAAAAAAAGGACGCAGAGTGTCCGTGAGTATGGTATGATCGTACCGTGCGCATAGTATTTATTTTTAACCTAACATCCTTGAAATATAAGCTTTCTTTGCGAAGCTAACTCGCAATTTTGTGGCAGGTTTAACAGGAGTTAAACCATCTCACCAACAGCTGAAGGAGGTCCAAATGGTAAAAAGAAATCTTATGTTCGCATTCACTCTTATCCTGGGCATGGCCCTGGTTTTTCCGGGCATGTCCCTGGCAGCCGAAAAAACCTATACCATCCGCTATGCCCATGGTGATCCGCCAGATGCCGCCGTCTCTCCGGCGCATGCCGACGCCGTTTTGTTCAAGCGTTACGTGGAGGATCGCTCCGGCGGCAGGATCAAGGTCGAGATTTATCCGGCCAACGAGCTTGGTTCCGAGCGTGAGCAGATAGAGGGCGTTCAACTCGGAAGCGTCCAGATGTGCAACATCAGCGAAGGTACCGTCGGTATCTTTTTCCCTGAGATCCTGGCGACCGCCATTCCTTATGCTTTCAGGACCTACACCGAGGCCTGGAGAGCACTGGACAGTCCGTACATGGTTTCGTTGATGGAAGAAATGCGCAAGAAGACCGGCATTCGCTGTCTCGACGTCAATCAGAACGGTTTCCGGAACTTTTCCAACAATGTGCACACCATCAAGACTCCTGCCGACCTCAAGGGTCTGAAAGTCAGGACAATGGAGCATCGTGGGCACATGAAAATGGTCGAGTCTCTCGGCGGAAACCCGGTACCCATTGCCTGGGGAGAATTGTACACCGCCCTGCAGCAGAAAGTCGTGGATGGACAGGAAAATCCGCCCAGCCTCGTACTGGCCATGAAATTTTACGAAGTCCAGAAATATTACACGCTTGATGGCCATATCTACAGTATCGATTTCACCTTCATTAACGATAAATTCTACCAGTCCCTGCCGGAAGACCTGCGCCAGATTGTCTACGAAGGTGCGGACATTTCAGGCTGGCTCCATCGGACGACTGAAACCTATGTTTCTAACGTAGTGGCTGTCGGCGCACTGATGGATAAGGGTATGGAGGTGTATGTACCGACCGCCGAGGAGACGGCAATTTTCAGTAAAATGTCTCAGCAGCCGGTTATCGACTGGATTAAGACCCAGATCGATCCGAAATGGGTCGATGGCTTTATGGCCGAGATCGCTCAAGCCAAGGTTGACCTCAAGGCTCCATGACCTTGAGATTATGATACTGGACCTTTCCTCTCAGGGGAGTTGACCTTTTATACCGGTCCGGTGGAAACAAATCAGGATCGTCCGCTCAATTGCAGGCGATCCTGATTTTCCAAGATAGGCAGGTGTTTAATCACTCAGTATTTGAGCTGACGTTTGTTGCCATTCTCGATAGTAAAACGGCGTCAAAGGTGTCTGAAAGCAGATAATACATGGGAGGACGTCGTTCCGTGTTCAGAAAAATTGTTCACAAGATGTACCTGGGATTTGAATTTTTCAGCAAAACGCTGGACCGGGCGGTTCTTTTCTCTGTTGTTGTCCTCAGTATACCACTGGTGCTCATCGTTCTTTACGCCGTTTTCATGCGTTATGCGCTCAATGCTGCTCCCCACTGGTCCGAAGAGATTGCTCGCTACCTGATGGTGTGGATGTCATTGATGGCGACATCGGCAGCCATGCGCAGGGGACAGCATATCGGCTTGACCTTCGTCGTGGAAAAAGCCGGCCCCCGGTTGCGCCTGGTGGCGGATCTCATTGCCTATGGTCTGGTGCTTCTGTTTTTCGCCGTGCTGCTGGTGAAGGGTATCGATATGACCATATTTGTGGCGCCGCAGCGATCACCCTCGGTGAACATCCCCATGTGGATTCCCTACCTTGCCGTGCCGGTGGCCGGGTTTTTAATGATGGTGCAGACCCTCACACTCATCTTCAGACTATTCGAGCCCAAAGAGGATAAACAGCCTCAATGATACCGCTTCTCATATCCGTAGGAATTTTTGTCTTTACGCTCGTCATAGGAATTCCCGTCGGCATCTGCCTGGGAATTACCGGAATGATCGGTGTCTATATTCTCGGGGCTCCGATGGAGGTCGTGGCCCAGCGAATCTTCACCGGACTGGACTCCTTCCCGCTCATGTGCATTCCTTTTTTCATCATCGCCGGTGAGATTATGAACAAGGCACAGATCACCGACCGGATCATTCATTTTGCCGATGTGCTCGTCGGCCGGTTTCGCGGGGCAATGGCCCAGGCGAATGTCGTAGCCAGCATGTTTTTCGGCGGCATTACCGGATCTGCCGCTGCCGATGTCGCGGGCCTGGGAAGCATTCTGATTCCGGCGATGAAGCGAAACGGTTACGACGCCCCGTTCAGCGCCGCCGTGACCGCCGCATCTTCCCTGCAGGGGCCGATCATCCCTCCGAGTATCCTGGCCGTCATTTACGGGGCCACCATGGGTGAATCAATCGGCGCCCTTTTTGCTGCCGGTATTCCCATCGGCATAGCGATCGGCCTTTCCGATATGATCATCGTTGCCATCATCGCCGCCAAAAGGAAATTCCCCAAGAAAGTCATTCGGGTGAGTTTTATCGAGTTTGCCAGAATCTTCGGGAATGCTTTTGTCGCGCTCGTCATGCCGCTGATCATCATCGGCGGGATTTTGTTCGGTGTATTCACGCCCACGGAAGCCGCTGCCGTGGCAGTCGGCTATGCCTTTATCGTCGGGGTGTTTTTTCTAAAAACAATCAAGATCAAGGACATGCCGGGCATCCTGGTAAACGCGGGCCTGACGACCGGTGTCGTTTTCCTGCTGCTGGCCACGGCCCGGCTCTATTCCTGGATTTTGAGTACCAATCAGATTCCGATCATGATTTCCCACGGGATTCTGGCTCTGACCTCAAATCCCTTTTTAATTGTTCTGCTGATCAACATCATCCTGCTCATCGTCGGTTGCGTGATGGATCCGGGCGCCGCCATCATTATGCTGGCGCCGGTGCTGGCACCCCTTGCCATCAGTGTCGGCGTCCATCCCATCCAGTTCGGCCTGATCATGATTGTCAACCTGTGCCTGGGATTGATCACGCCGCCGGTTGGCTTGTGTCTGTTTATCAGTGCCAACATTGCCAAGATATCGATTGAAGAAGTGGCGCGGGTGGTAATGCCCTTTTTCCTTCTGAACGTT
>JAHEMX010000577.1 GCA_024643445.1 Desulfobulbaceae bacterium
ATCGATACCCAGCTGCCGGACCCGGTCCCTGGTTTTTCGGATGATCGGATCATCCGGTCCGATGGTCGCAGAAAGCAGGATGCTCTTGTTCTGCCTCAGATACCCGAGGGACAGCCCGATCACCCGTTTCCTCTCCGTTTCGGCTGTTTGCTCATCAACGAGGAGGTCGGTGTTCAGCGTTATGCCGGCAAAACCCTGATCAATGGCATACCTGATCTGTTCCGCCGTATTCGCTGCGGCACTGCCGGAGATAACGATAAGCTGATCGACGGGACCGACGGCGGGAAACTCCGCCGGCTTTGCAACCAGGCCTTCAGCCTGCCAGAATCGGGCCATGGCATATTCAAATCCCGAGGAACCGATGGCATAAATCCTCGAACGCTCTGATTTTTCATGAAGCAATTGGCCGATCTGCATGAGATTGGTATCATCCAGCGTATCAAAGAGAATGATATCGTTGCCTTCCGCTACATACTGATCAAATCGATCGGACAAGGCCGCATGCGATTCCTTCAGATGGAGAAGATCGATGAGCTTGACTGACTTTTTCGACATCCTGGCGAAATGCTCACGGAGATCACCTTCCCCCATCGGGGTTATCGGGTGTTTGCTCATCACCGGATGCCGGTCGAGGCGATACCTTTGATCCCCGTATACCGTAAAGTGATTGCCAAAGACAATATAACGGCCGAGCAGCGGTATACCCTGGACAATGACACCGTAGGAGGGCTTGATGACATCAAAGGCGATATCGGCAGCATGTCCGATACTGCCAATGCCTGGTGAGGAATCAAAGGTGGCACAAACCTTGTAGTGAATAAGGCGAGGCTTAAGATTATTTAACAGGGCGAACTGGGCCGGCAGCTCGTTGTCCATCTGGGCTGGCGTCATGGTTCTGCTGACCCCCGATATGCCAATCGCCTGAAGGTTTGAACGCCTTGCTTTCAACCGCTCCTCGGTCGGATGGCCGAGAAACAGGGCGGTCTTGACACCGTTAATCGTCAGGGCCTCCATTGCATCGGCGGACCCCGTGAAATCATCACCATAAAAGGCTAGCAATAATGGATTCATATTTCGCTCTTTTTAAAGATTTATTTCCAGAACCGGCCCATACCCTGATCAAACGCACGACGCTGTTCCTTGGTCAAGCCTGCCCCCTGCCACCGGTTGCCACAGCAATCTGGCAGCACTGTTCAATTTTTTCTACAATTTGCCTTTAATGGACCTTCATGGGAAGATGACCGGGTACTCCCGCCTGAATTTACCTGGTTTAACCACGACGACACAGCAGATCAACTACCTCTGACATCTTTCTTGATTCTCCTGAAACCCTGCATAAACGAGCGAGGAAAATGGCCGTCTATTTTTTCAACTCGGACCGCTTAATGCTTACAATGGTATTCTGAATATGCTCTTTGAGGATCTCGGTCGTTTTCTGCTGGTCCCCTTCCTGCATCGCTTCAAAAATTTTCCGATGGTATCTCCTGCCCGTCTGGTTGCCAAGGGCCACAACAACGTCTTCCATCGATTTTCTGAACAGGTTGCCGAGGATCTGGTTAACTTTAATAATCAGTGAGTTGCCGGAAATCAAACAGAGCTTACGGTGAAAGGCCAGATCAAGCTCGGTGATGGTCTTGACCTGATCTTCCGAGGTCTGTTCAAGTTCCTCCAGGTTGCGCTCGAGAAAGTTCAGATCGTCTTCGGTTAGATTCTCGAATACGAGCGGGACAATACCTACTTCGAGTATTTTTCGGTACTCAAGAACTTCAAGGATATTTTTCTTGTCCAGTCCGATGATCGGCACAAGAATATCCATATTCATATCGACGGAAACATCCACAACGAAAGTCCCATCGCCCTGTTTTGATACCAGAAAACCCTGAGCGATAAGAGATTTGAGGGCTGTTCTGACCGACACCCGGCTGACACCGGTCATGCGGCAGAGTTCTGCCTCAGAAGGGATTTTTTCACCGGCCCTCCAGTGGCCGTCAAGCAGGAGCGTTTTCAGCTGTTCATAGACCTGAGCGTGTACTTTCTCGCTCTTTATATTCTTGATCGGGTGCTGCCCCAAGAAGTCCTCCCCTTTCTTTACCGGTAAATGATCAATACGCATCACCATCCCACCATCAGGTTCGCATCAATAGGCGGTAACGCCGCCATCGACCGGCAGGGCCACGCCGTTGATAAAGCTGCCTTCATCCGAGGCGAGAAACAGTGCCGCCTCGGCAATATCCTGCAGGCTGGCCATTCTTCCGAGGGGAACCTCCCCGACCCGCTCTTTCATTCGGGCAGGATCTTTCAGCATCTCCTGTACCAGCGGTGTATTAGCGGTACTGGGATTAATCGAGTTACAGCGGATATTGAATTTCCCATAGCGGGAAGCGACTGCCTTTGTCAGCGTGGTGATGGCGCCCTTGGCAGTTGTATACGCCTCAGGGGTATAGAGATGGCCGATAAGCCCGCAGACGGAAGACATATTGATAATGGAGCCCCCACCTATTCTTCTCATTACCGGCAAGGCGTTTTTTATACCGAGAAACGGTCCCTTGATATTGACGCTGTACATCTGGTCAAGTTCTTCCGAACTCATCTCCTCAATCACTTTGCGTATATTTATTCCGGCATTATTTACCAGAATATCCAGGCCGCCCG
>JAHEMX010000578.1 GCA_024643445.1 Desulfobulbaceae bacterium
AAAAGATATCTCATGCGGTCGCTAGGCAGGAAAAGGTCTACCTGTTTCTTATTACGGATTGCTGATCTAAATACCCACTGAATTAACTCAGATATAGCGAATAAATTATCATCTATATGAACTCCTGTGAATCAGCGTGGAATAATGACCCCTTTATGAAAGAAATCAGCGTCCAAAATTGACCCCTCATGTGTTAACCCTCCATGGTCAAATTTGACCATGGAGGGTTCGGAGGATGATAGTTGTGGAAACGATTGCCAAGATACGCCGATATCATTTTGTAGAGGGTCGAAAAATAAAGCAGATAGCTCGCGATTTGACTATCTCCCGTAATACGGTTCGCAAAGTAATCCGCAGTAACGAAACAGAGCACCGTTACGAGCGGGAGGAACAACCCTTTCCTAAACTTGGTGAATTTACCGGTCGACTCGATAAACTGCTGCAAGAGAGCACAACGCAGCCGAAGGGACGTAAAATGACGGCCCAAAGAATGTTTGAAATCCTGCAGGGTGAAGGTTACCAGGGTGCCTACGACAGTGTTCAACGTTATGCAAAGAGCTGGCGGGAGAATCAGGGCCGCGGTCCTGGAGGATGCTATATTCCGCTGCACTTTGATCCCGGGGATGCATACCAGTTCGACTGGAGTCATGAGAAAGCGATAATTGACGGCATTCCCCAGACGGTCAAGCTCGCTCATTTCCGCCTCTGTCGCAGCAGGATGTTCTTTGTTGCAGGCTATCCCCGCGAAAGTCAGGAAATGGTATTCGACGCCCATAACAAGGCTTTTGCCTTTTTCCAGGGTACCTGCAGGCGAGGCATATACGATAATCTGAAGACCGCAGTAAATAAAATTCTACGCGGCAAAGAACGGCTGTTCAACAGCAAGTTTGAGCAGCTGTGCAGCCATTATCTGATTGAGCCGGTGGCCTGTACGCCTGGTGCAGGCTGGGAGAAGGGCCAGGTTGAGAACCAGGTCGGCAACGTCAGGAAGTGGCTGTTTACTGCACGGCCTCGCTTTAAGAGCTTCGCTGAGCTCAACAGCTGGCTGAGTGATCAGTGTATCGGCATAGCAAAAAAACGGAGGCATCCCGAAGACAGGACCAGGACAATATGGGAGGTGTTCGAGCAGGAACGCTCAAGCTTGATTCCGGTGTCTTCTGCGTTTCAGGGATATTCGGAAACCGAATGTCGCGTATCGAGTACCTGCCTGGTTCGATATGACCGGAACCATTACAGCGTCGAAAGTAAACTTGCCGGTAAAACGGCTACCATCCGGGCGAGTGCCGAGCGGATCAAGGCCGTCAGCAACGGCATGCTTATCGCCGATCATCCCCGGCAATTTGGCCGTGATAATGTTGTTTACGACCCCTGGCACTACCTCAGCGTACTTGAGCGTAAGCCTGGCGCTTTGAGGAACGGAGCTCCGTTCAAACAATGGAATCTGCCGACCTTTCTGTCCAGGGTGAGAATCCGACTGTCCAGATGTCAGGGCGGTGATAGAGAGTTCGTCGGCATCCTGCTCGCCGTGCAGCAACACGGGATGGATATCGTCGAACAGGCATGCCGGAGAGCGCTGTCGGAAGGTACGGTTCGAGGTGAGGTTATCCTCAACATTATTGCCCGCTCTTGTGACCCTCTGCCGATAGCCGGTGCTCTCGTTCCTGACGCTTTATCGGTAACTATCGAACCAACAGCAGATTGCTCACGTTATGATGCGCTACGCCGGGAGGTGCATCATGGAACGCCATGAGGTCATTGAACAACTTCGGTCGCTGAAGCTGTACGGCATGGTTGGCGTGTATGATGAAGCGGTCACTCAGGGAATACGGCGTAACAATAGTGTGCAGGAGATCCTGATGACACTTTGTCTGACTGAGGCGGCAGAGCGAAAGGCCCGTTCCATAAAATACCAGCTCGGTATTGCCAAGTTCCCGGTTCATAAAAATCTGGATACATTCTCGTTCACAGGAGCCCAGGTCAACGAGGCGTTGATTAAGGATCTTTATACCGGCAGCTTCCTCGAAGAACCAAGAAACATCATTTTTATCGGTGGAACCGGCACCGGTAAAACCCATCTTGCAACCGCCATAGCGATCCAGTGTATCCGGCTGAGCAAACGCGGCAGGTTCTTCAGTGTTATTGATCTGGTGAATAAGCTTGAGCAGGAAAAACTTGCCGGTAGAGCCGGTTCGCTTGCCAGCAGGCTATCAAATATCGACTTCGTTGTTCTCGACGAACTGGGATATCTGCCGTTCTCACAAGCAGGTGGTGCCCTGCTCTTCCATCTGGTGAGTACGCTTTATGAAAGGACATCGCTAATAGTGACAACAAATCTGAACTTTGGCGAGTGGTCCAAGGTCTTCGGTGACGCTAAAATGACAACCGCTTTGCTGGATCGACTGACCCATCATTGCGATATTATTGAGACCGGAAATGAGAGCTGGAGAATCAGAAAAAGGACCTGATTTTTTTTATCAATCAGGGGGTCAAAATTGCACGCTGAAAGGGGTCAATTTTAAACGCTGATTGACAAATGGTGCCGAAGGCGAGAATCGAACTCGCACGACCGTGGGCCGCTACCCCCTCAAGATAGTGTGTCTACCAGTTCCACCACTTCGGCACGATATACTCTATTCGCTATTGCGTTTTCT
>JAHEMX010000095.1 GCA_024643445.1 Desulfobulbaceae bacterium
GTCTATTTCAGTCACCGCTTTCTGCACGGAGGCCTCCGATGCCCGGTGAGCCATCAGCACCACGTGAACCGGTTGCCCGGGCTTCTGGCCTTTCTGGATCACCGACTTGATGGAAATGTTGTGCCTGCCGAGAATACCAGAAATTGCTGACAGTACGCCCGGCTGGTCCAGGACGGTGACCCTGAAATAAAACGGGCACTCAAGTGAACTCATCGGCGTGATTGACGGTTTCGTGAAATGTTCCGGCAGGTAGGAGAGAGCCGGCACACGGTTAATTGATTGCGAGATAATGTTCCTGCTGATATCAACAACATCCGCTGCCACGGCACTGCCGGTCGGCATCATTCCGGCGCCGTGACCGTAGAGAAGGACCTCTCCGACCGTGTCTCCGGTAAACTGAATGGCATTGAACGAGCCGTTGATGTGGGCAAGCATCTGTGAGACGGGAACCATGGTCGGATGAACACGCGCCTCCGTGTGGTCACCGTGGTTTCTGCTGATGGCAAGCAGCTTGATGCGGTAGCCGAACTCCTTGGCGAAATCGATATCGATAGGCTTGATGGAGCTGATGCCCTCCACGGAGATATCATCAAGGTGTACATACTGGCCGTAAGCGATGGACATCAGGATGGCAAGTTTGTGGGCGGTATCGATACCTTCGATATCATAGGTCGGGTCAGCCTCGGCAAAGCCCTTTTCCTGGGCGTCTTTGAGCACTACCTCAAATGGGGTGCCGTGTTCCGTCATCTGCGACAGGATGTAGTTTGCCGTCCCGTTCATGATGCCCCTGATAACATCAATGCGATTTGCTACCAATCCCTCCTTCAAGGCCTTGATGACAGGAATTCCCCCGCCGACACTGGCCTCGAAGCCGACCTCGACGTTGCCGGCAACGGCCGCCTCGAAGATTTCCTTGCCGTGCACGGAAAGAAGCGCCTTGTTTGCCGTGACCACATGCTTGCCTCTCTTGATGGCCTCCAGCATGAACGATCTGGCCGGCTCCATGCCGCCGATCAGTTCGACAACGATATCGATGTCGGGGTCATTGAAGATATCCCCGGCGTCCCTGCTCAGGATGATGGAGCTGAACTCCGGGGGCAGGACATCGACCTTGATGTCTGCAACACGGCTCAGGATTATCGGCACACCGACTTTCTGTCTGAGCCGTTTCTCCTGGTTGAGAAGGGTCCGGGCCAGGCCGCTTCCTACGGTACCGAACCCGATGAGACCAACGCGTATTTCTTTCATATGGGTAAAGGGGCATTTGGAGGATTGAAATCAGGGATGTCCGGAGCACCTCCGTTACCACGGGACACATGACGCATAATCTGGGAAAAGTACCCATTATCAGGATGAAAGTCAAAATATTAGCCAAGATATTTTTCTGGCCCCCCACAGCCATTTAGGCTATAATCGCAGTCTGCTCTTGAGTCGGCAGGAGGGGGACAACACGATATGCAGACCTGTTCCTGCCCTTGATACTATCCGGTAATGCAATGATCAATTTTCAATTGAACAGAGGAGAGAGGCAATGGGCATGAATATTCTGGCATTTGGGCCGAACGGCAGCGGAAAGGGTACCCAGGGAGCTATCGTGAAGGAGAAATACGCTATTCCGCATATCGAATCCGGCGCCATTTTCAGAGAGCACATCGGCGGCGGTACCGAACTTGGGAAAAAAGCGAAGGCGTTTATCGAGCGCGGCGATCTTGTTCCCGACGACATTACCATCCCGATGATGATCGAGCGTCTGCAGAAGCCCGACTGCAAGGAAGGCTGGATCCTCGATGGTTTCCCCCGTTCCAAGGACCAGGCCGTCACCCTTGCGAACAACCTCAAGGATGCCGGAATCGAGCTTGATTACGTGATCGAGATCGTACTTGATCGTCAGATTGCCAAGGAACGCATCATGGGACGCCGTCTTTGCGTAAACGACAATAATCATCCTAACCATATCGCCTTTGATGCTATCAAACCGGTCGAAAAGGACGGGAAACTCGTCTGCCGTGTCTGCGGCGGTGATCTGAAGACCCGCGCCGACGATCAGGATGTGGATGCGATCGACAAACGGCACAATATCTACTATGACGAAAAAACCGGTACCATGGCTGCGGTAAACTATTTCAAGAAGGCAGGCGGCCCGAAGGTGATCTCCGTTGATGGGTCCAAGTCCATCAAGGAAGTTACCAAAGAAATAATGGCTGAGCTTTAAGCAAGAAACCAGGCAGGGTAGATATCAGCCTGAAAAAAGGGGGGTGCTCGGCGAGTGCCCCCTTTTGCTTTTTTTTACCATTTTCGGTACAGTGCTCAGGATGCTGAACGTGAAGAGTACGATGAAACGTGCAAAACAACAGTCACAATGAAGCAGCCCGTCAACTCAGACAGGGGAAATTGAAACGAGGAGCGGCCAGCCCGGAATAACAGGGCGGCCCTTTTTTACTTATGGATGAACAAAGTGAAAACAGAAAACCGGGCAAGGTCTATCTCGTCGGTGCCGGACCGGGCGACCCGGGTCTGATAACCGTGCGGGGCAGGTATCTGCTGGAACGTGCTGAAGTAGTAGTCTATGACTATCTTGCCAGCAAGCAGCTGCTGAAATTCGTTCCGAAAGACGCCCAGCTTGTTTATGCAGGTAAGCGCGGCGGTGCAACACATACCCATACCCAGGAAGAAATCAACCAGATGCTCGTTGATTTTGCCCGTGCCGGCAAAACGGTTATCCGGCTCAAGGGCGGAGACCCCTTCATTTTCGGCAGGGGAGGCGAAGAGTTGGAAATCCTGGCACAGAACCAGGTGGAGTTTGAAGTCGTGCCCGGGGTGACCTCAGCCAGCGCCGCGGCCACCTATGCCGGAATACCGATTACTCATCGCGACTATACGGCAACCGTTGCCTTTATAACTGGGCATGAAGATCCCACCAAGGCCGGCTCAAACATCGACTGGTCAAAAATTGCCACCGGCATTGGTACCATTGTGGTGTACATGGGAATCAAGAACCTGCCGTCAATCGTTCAAAACCTGATCGTTAACGGACGGGATCCCAAGACGCCTGTTGCGGTGGTGCGATGGGCATCAACTCCAGAGCAGCAATCGGTTGTCGGAACATTGGAAACGATTGCCGATATTGTTACAGAAGCCGGTATAAAGCCCCCGGCTCTGATCGTCATCGGTGAAGTCGTGAATCTTCGCAGCACCATCGACTGGTATGAAAAACGGCCGCTGTTCGGCAAGCGTGCCATCGTGACCCGGACACGCGAGCAGGCCAGTGAACTGGTTGCCGGGCTCGAGGAAGCAGGGGCAAGCTGCTATGAATGCTCCACCATCAATATCGAACCGGTGGAGGACTACGCCATCCTGGATGAGGCGCTCGAGCGCATCAATGAATATCACTGGATATTGTTTACCTCGCTCAACGGCGTCAAGTATTTCTTCAAGCGGTTGCACAGCAAAGGCATGGATACACGAGACCTCAAGGGGCCTGATATCGGCGTTGTCGGGAAGAGTACCGCCGATGTACTGTCGCAATATGGTATCAACGCCGATCTTATACCACCGCTTTTTACCAGCGACGGGCTGGCTGAAAGTCTTCTTGACCAGGGTGTTGAAGGACGCAATATTCTTATTCCCCGGGCTCGCGAGGGGCGCGAGATGATGCCTGAGACCCTGCGTGGCGCGGGCGCACAGGTGACCGTTGCTCCGGTATATAAGAATGTGCCTCCACAAGGGTGCCGGGACGAATTGCGGGCCGAACTGGAAAGCGGCAAAATCGATATAGTAACCTTTACCAGCTCGTCAACGGTAACGAATTTCCTTGCCATGATCGATCCTGAAAACCTGGAAGAGCTGGAAAAACTGATGCACGGAGTGAAAATTGCCGCCATTGGCCCGATAAGCGCTAAAACAGTGACAGACAGCGGCCTGGAGGTCGATATTATGCCGGAAAAATACACCATTCCGGCAATGATCCAGGCAATTTCCGATTATTACAAGTACCAGTAGTGCGGTGCAACATGGAGGATCTCCGTACCGATTCACTGCCGGTCATAAACGACTGTTTCGGCGGAATTTGTCTGAGGGGGGACGCTGAAAAAACAGGCAGCGGGACTCGAGATCTGGCTGCGGAGAAAACCGACGACGAACAGGGGCGGGAGAAGGTGCTGCGCTGCCGTGCCTGCGATTTCAGCATAACGACCCCGAAAAAGCGATGCAGCCGGGACGGAAAACACCGGCACACTTTCTTCAACCCGGCCGGTGTTGTCTACGAGATCGGATGTTTCACCGAGGCCTCCGGCTGCCTGCTCTATGGTTCTCCGAGCCCGGAATTTACCTGGTTTGGCGGATATCTCTGGCAGGTTGCCTACTGTAAAAAATGTCTGGAGCATCTTGGCTGGTATTTTTCCAGCGCCGAAAGCGGTTTTTTCGGACTGCGTCTCAACTGCCTGCGGGAGGGGTAGTTTCCGGTGACAGGCTTCAGCTGTTTTTGATCAGGCTGATCAGTTCATCGGCGTTGAGCCGGGCACTCATATCCGTTCCCTCAAGCAGGCTGTCAGCCAGATCCCGCTTTTCCTGGTGCAGTTTTACGATTTTTTCCTCGATGGTATCTTTACAGACGAGCCGGTATATGGTTACCGGTCGGGTTTGCCCGATGCGATGGGCTCGATCCGAGGCCTGATCCTCGATGGCGGGATTCCACCAGGGGTCCATATGGATAACATAGTCTGCTGCTGTCAGGTTCAAGCCGAGCCCGCCGGCCTTGAGACTGATAAGGAAAAGATCACCTTCACCGGCCTGAAAGGCATCCACCCGCTCTTTTCGATGTTTGCTGCTGGTGCTGCCGTCAAGATACTGGTAGGTCACGTCCTGCGTGTCAAGATATTCCCGGATGATGTTGAGATGACCGATAAACTGGCTGAACACCAGGACCTTGTGCCGCCCTGCTATCAGTTCCTCGACAAGATCGGAGAACAGTTTCAGTTTCGAACTTGCTATCCGGGTATCTTCTGCGATCAGGCGCGGATTGCAACAGGCCTGCCGCAGTTTCATGATCTCGGTCAGGATCTGGAGATGCCTGCCCTTGACGTCGGTAGCACGTTCAAGGATATCGAGGGCGTTCTGCCTGAGAGCCTCGTAAAAATGCATTTCCTCCGGACTCATGGCGACTTCAAGCGTGATTTCTGTCCGCGGCGGCAGCTCTTCCAGAACATGCGCTTTGATTCTTCTGAGGAGAAAGGGGCGGATGAGCTTTTTTAATTTTAAACGGGCATCGCGATCATTGAACCGCTCGATCGGAATGGCGAATCGTTCATTGAACTGTTTGTGAGATCCGAGCAATCCCGGGTTGATGAAATGAAACAGATTCCAGAGTTCACCGAGGTGATTTTCAATCGGCGTTCCCGTCGTGATCAGGCGAAAATGACTCTTAAGTGACATGGCGGCCTGGGATCTTTTCGTGGCGGCATTCTTGATAGCCTGGGCCTCATCCAGGACAATGGTCTGCCACTGGACCTGCGACAGCTGTTCGATTTCCTGCTGCAGCAGGGTGTAGGTGGTGATCAGCAGGTCGAACTTGCCAAGCCCGTTGATGGTCATATCCCTGTCTTTACCGGTGAGCTGTTTGACCGTAAGCGTTGGCGTGAAGCGACTGACCTCGGAGAGCCAGTTGGTGGAGACGGATGTCGGGGCAACAACCAGAGATGGTCCGTTCGATGCCCGTTGCAGGATGACGGCAAGCGACTGCAGCGTTTTACCCAGGCCCATGTCGTCAGCCAGGCAGCCGCCCACTCCCCATCGAGCCAGTCGTGAGAGCCAGCGATACCCTTCGACTTGATAATCCCTGAGTTCCGCCTGCAGTGTTGAAGGCAGTTCCGGCGTGAAGGACTGTGACTTCTGTATCATGGCAAGCTGGTTCCGCCATTTTTGATCCGTCAGGGTACGTGTTTGCTCGATAAATTCCTCAAGCGGCAGGGCGGCAAGCGGATGAATCATGATTTCGTTTTCCTGCTCACCTTCCAGATCGCTTGCAAAGGTACTCAAATCATCGAGGCGCTTTCTGAATTCCTGGGTCAGGGCGAGAAACTGGCCATGGCTCACTTCGACAAAGCGGCCGGAGCTCTTGCTGACGCGACTCAACAGATCCTTGAGATCGATAACTTTTTCCTGATCCAGCACAAGTTCACCGCTGATGCCGAACCAGTTCTGCCGGTTAGTTCGAATCTTCAGATTGAGATTGGCAAATGAGGCCTTATGCGTAACATTGAGCTTCTCTCCTTCCGGCCATTCAATGGTCACTCGGTCGTTGATCTCCTGTAATTCCAGCAGGGCCTGGAGGCAGTCATCAGGATCATGCAGGTGCCATTCCCGGTCATTGCCCTGCTCGAGGTCGATGGCAAGATCGAGGATCGGGCAGAGTTCTTCAATTTCCCGGGCTTTTCTTTCCTCTTCCCTAAGATTTCGCCGTGTCTGCAGACGTCGGCCGCCTACCTCGGCCATGATGTTTTCCACCCCTTGCCCGGGTTTGAGATAGTGCGTTCCCTCGGCAAACGGTTTGACAAACATCTCAAGACGAAACCCTCTGCCATAGGGCAGCAGATGCATATAAATGTTCGAGTCGGCCTCGACCAGCGTAATGTCCCGGGATTGCTGTGCTGAAGCATCGGCGGCAATGGCAGAGTGAACGGTCATAAAGGAGGAAATATTGCCGATTGCGGTAAGTACCTGTTCGCTTGCCTCAACCGGCACGGTCAATCCGTTTCTGCCGGTAATTTGAGCGATGCGCCGATGGTTATCGTTTATCCGGATGAC
Organism: Desulfobulbaceae bacterium; assembly: GCA_024643445.1. Classification (GTDB taxonomy): domain Bacteria; phylum Desulfobacterota; class Desulfobulbia; order Desulfobulbales; family Desulfocapsaceae; genus Ww85. The sequence continues at coordinate 6,802 of JAHEMX010000095.1, forward strand.
CTTGAAGCGGGTAGGTGTTTCTTTCAGCAGGGCGAGACTGTCAGTGCTGATCGGGATGGAGAAATGAATATGCAGATTTCCTTCCTGTTCCTGAACAAGAAGTTCGGGTTCACCGAGCACGAACTCAACAGGTGTGGACGGTGATGCCTCCAGAAAAAGGAGTGGATGCCCGACGAGGGCCAGCAGGAGTTTCTCCCGGTCGAAATCGTAATGAGGCTGCCCCTCTCCGTTTTCGTCCTTACGTATGGCCAGGCACATTTTTCGATCATGGAGGGTCAGGTACGATAGTTGTGATGACGCATGCAGCCGTTCCAGAGAAACCGGGCGACCTTTACTCCAGCTCCCTGCGTCGGAACGTTTCTGCTCTCGAGGCCTGGCAGAGATGTTGCCCCGGCGATGTTCAATAAGCCAGACCAGCCTGACGTTCCGGTTGACCTTATCCTGCACGGAAGCGTTTGATATATTAATCAAGGCCTGCAGGCTTCTTTTCCAGGTCTCTTCCGCCTCGATGATAGGCAGAAAGGGCTGCAGGCCGGTTTGAGCGGAAAGTTCGGCAGCTCTTTGCTGGTATCGCTGAGGTTCCTGGAGAACATGGGCAAGCAGGTCAGCCAGGCAAATACTGAATAGATGGTAGCCGTGTTTTTCGGCGCGACTGTAGAAGGTATGGATCTCTCTCTCAAGATCCTGTTCCAGCGAGGAGTTCAACCAGAATTGGCTGAGACCGGCGAATAAAACCGTCAGACTGTGCAGCCCCCGGTCGTCAGGCAAGGGTGTCCGGTCACTGGCATCGCGCTGGTTGGCGAGGTTGTCAACAAGGGTGGCCAGGTAGGTATAGGGCATCGTCTGATCGCTGTCTTCAAACAGGCTCAGCGCAACACTGATCTGTTCAGACACTTTGTAAAGCTCAGAGCGGTCGCTCTGACTGATCTCTGAAAGGATATAAAAGAGACCGTGAAACCCGAAAAAAGCCACCGTTTCAGAGTCACTGATATGTCGGAGGTGTTGCATATCCTGCTGGAAAAGCCGGTTAGCGAGGGTATAGTCTCCCAGCAAAAAAGCGGTAGTGCCACCTGCCCCGGTAGCAAGAAAATGCTCGTTATGCTGGCTGAGCATCTTCCTGGCCGCATCCAGGTTTCCATGCCAGAGATAGTAGTTGAGGAGCAACCGCTGAAAGGGGAGGCGCTCATCATTGCTGAGATGATCGAATTCCGAATCGTCCTCAAGGTAGGAAAACAGCTCCGGGAAGGAAACAAGCTGGCGCTGGGCATGATTAAGAACATGGTTAAGAAGAAAAAACTGGAAGGAAGGCGGCAGTCCACGGAACCACTGGCGCTCAAACGGTTCGGTGACAACCTGTACCGCCGGAGGCAAGGGTGTCAGGATATCCTGACATTGGCTGTCCAGAAAATCAAGCGCCTGGCTGATGCTGTCAAAGTCCTGGGTATAAATGCCGATGCGCATTTCTCTCATGGCCCGCCAGCAGCGGGTTGTCCATTTACCGTAATAATAGGTAACCGGTGCCTCTTTGCGGATAATTCTGGAAAATTCTTCGAACGTTCCCTCGGTGACAGATTTTCTACTAATGATTTCGACGATATCAAGGTGACATTGACGGACTTCGGTCAAGAATCCCATGCCCTGCAATTTACTTACGGAATGGTTGACACTGGCAGAGGTCGCATGGTTTCCGCGGGACCCTTTTATGCCGAGCTTGCGCAGGCAGCTGACGATCAGCGTTGTGTGGGCAGGTTCATACATGATGGAGAGAACCTGCAACAGGGATTGTTCAAACGGGTTGAGCTGGTCGTAACTGCCGAGAAGTTCGTTTACGCTGGGCATAGCCTGGGTTTGAATTAAATTCGACAAGCCTTAAGTGGCCGGAAATAAGTGTTTATCGGGAAAAGGCAAAAGTGCTCAGGGCCAGAGGGGAACTATATCATTGTTAACACATGATATAAACGAAAAAAGAGCGTGTCTTCCAGAAAGAGTGCGGCTCGCCGCCTGTTCGTGCGGTCATGTAACGCGGGCAGAACCGCTTTCACACCGGAATATGCGGTTGGCTGCAGGCCCGCCAGGTCCCCAGGCTCAAGACGCGGTGGTGATGCTCAAGAAAAGGCAGAGCGAGGGGGGCCGATACAGCCCGTTTCCCTCGTCGCTATTAGCATTCACCTGCTATTGTCTGGTGCATCGCAGGTGTGCCTGGGAAGCAGGCTGTCGCAATTCGCGATACAGTGATTGAGAGGCTGTGTGAAAATGCAGACTAGAAATTTTCCAGACTGCTGTGTATGGATATCTTGGCCTGCGACTGCCGGTTTGCCAGCCAGGCATCAACAATCTGGCGTTGTTTGAACTGCTGCAGCAGGCCTTTATAACGCTCTTTGTCTTCTGCGCTTATCGCCGTTTCAGGAGCCTTACGGTCATTGAACCAGTAGACATAATAATCCTGACCGGAACGGCCCGGCTCTGACGCCACTGGGTCTGCAGGCGAGAGTCCGAATGCCGATTGGACCAGTGCTTGCGGAAAAGAGGACTGGTGATCGCCGGGATTTTTGACCAGCGGACCGGAGTTCTGTACACTAAGGCCCTTCCCTTCAACGAGATCCTTGTAGGAGGCGCCTTCCTTCTTGAAATCATCGATTAACTGGTTGGCAATGGCGGCAGCTTTTTCTGCTGCTTTTTCATATTTGTAATCGGCTTCAGCCTGGACTCTGACCGTGCTCAGCTCGGGAATCTGCGGTTCCTGAATAGCGGTGGCTGAAATAATGGCATAACCTTCTGCCGTTTCAACCAGTGAACTCAGTTCACCTTTTTTCAGGGAGAAGGCTCTGTCGAGAAATGCCGGATCCGCGGTAATACCCGGAGGAGGTGTTGAGCGTGCGAATAATGCTGTGTCAACGACGCCTGCATCGGGATGGGATTCGAGGTAGGCCGCCAGGCTCCCCGCGGTGATGATGCCCTCGTAGGCACTATT
>JAHEMX010000579.1 GCA_024643445.1 Desulfobulbaceae bacterium
CCTGGAACGAATGGTTGGGCCTGGTCGCTTGTTCATTGGCGAGCGATTGGATTGCCTTGCCGGGCGTGTGGGGCCGCATACACTATACCGTGCCTTCCGATTTTCCTTGAGAGACTCGTTTTGAAAGTTTCCTCGCGACGTAAAGTAGCAAGAGGCCAGACAACAAGAGAAGCAGTGCAGTCAACGCGAAGAACTCAACATCAGCGAACATTATTCCGCGCCCATGTTGGATTCTTTCCACAAGGGCAATTGCAGAGACGCCGCCGGCAATGATCGCGAAAAGGCAGAGCAACGCACCGAGAAGATTAAAGATAACTAAAACGACTTTAGAGAACGACATTACAGTTATCGGCTCAACCATGGACATCTGCGGCTTGTCTGCAGAGTGTATTGGTTGGAGTTAAGTATACTGTCCCCATAATTCTAAGCATGTTTCGTCTTTAATCCGTCGCAACATAATGCTTAAACGTCAGCGACCCATCTTTTGCCAGCCCTTCGACCAGAGCAACTTCCCAGGTCAGGTATTCTACCATGGCCGCTTCCGGTGCATCGCTGAATTCATAGGGCTTATACCAGACGTCCTCCAGGTCTGAGAGCGGAGCGGTCAGCCCTTGCTCGGTCGGATATCCGGCCGCTATCCAGGCGGCAAGGCCGCCTTCCAGCACCTCGACCGGTATCTGCCGTCGGAGTACCTGCAGCTCTGTGGCGGCAAGGTGCGCCAGAATTCCGTCCGGCGAGACAAACAAAAACATTTGGGAGGAAAGGAACCGTTCCAGGTCGCTTGTCAGGCGGGAGCGGATGATCCAGCAGGCGCCTGGTATGTGCGCCCGGCGATACTCGCGGCTGGTGGAGACATCGATCAGCGCGATGGGATTTCCGCCTTCCAGCTGCTGCTTGAGGGCCGCCGCCGATATGGCAGGCGCTTTTTTAAATCCGGCAATCTTCGGTAGATGCGGGCCTTTGACTAATGCCTCTCCGGCCAGTCCGCCTTCCAGTACGTAAACATCAGGCCAGCCCAGCTGGATCAGCCAGGAGGCCGTCATCACCGCGCGGATGGTGTTGTTGTCGATCAGGATCACCCGACCATTTCGAACCGCCAGGTACTCGTCCGTGGCCTGGACCAGCTGGACGCCAGGCGCGCTGCGCGAGCCCGCCAGATGTCCCGCAAGATACTCCCCGGGCAGACGCACATCCAACAAATAGAGCGTCCGGTCGGCGGATTCCTTTTGCCATCCGGCCAGAATCGTCCGGTCGATTTTCCGGACGTTGAAACGTTCGGCCACCTGCTGGGCGCATTTCGCTGCCCGGGACATACCTTGGGCCGAGGGGGTCGGCAGGTTCTGGCGACGGCCGTGTTCCAGCTCAAAACCCGCCAAGTGCCAGCCCATGGTGCCGTTTTTAAGAGCCATTACCGGGTTGGGAACCCGGGCATTGATCAACGACTGGGCACCGATGATGCTGCGGGTTCTGCCGGCGCAGTTGACCACTACCAGGGTCTCGTCGTCCGGCACCATCTCAAAGAAACGATACACCAGCTCCGAACCGGGGACGTTGACTGCCCCCGGTATGTTCATGCGCTGAAATTCCTCCTCCGGTCGGGCATCGAAAATCACCAGCTTTTCCTGTTTCGCGATTTTCTCATGAAGGGCCTCGGGTGCAATATGTGGGGTGTCGTATTCGGTTTCAACGAACTCACCAAAGGCCTTGCTGACCACGTTGACACCGCTAAACAGGCGGTAACCGGCCTCACGCCAGCCCTGCAGGCCGCCCTCCAGGATAAAGACATCAGTGTAGCCAAACTCCGCCAGCCGTTCTGCTGCCCGCTGCGCGCGCTGGTATTTGTCCGCCGGCCCGTCGTCCACCAGAACAATGGGCGTCGCAAGCACTGGTACCAGATCGTTTATAACCAGTTCCATCCGGCTCAAGGGGACACAGCAAGCCAGCAGTTGATGCCCCCTTGAGAACTCCCCCTGCTCGCGAACATCGATCAGGGCATATTCATCATCGCCGGAGAAGTATTTTCTCAGTATTTCTGCTGAAATACTTTTAATCATGCAGCCCTCCTTTTCTTCGCCTGTTTGCAGAACACCCCTTATTCTTAACACTGCTTAATGCCATATCTAAGAAGGTTATTTATGACGCCGGCATCAGCGGGAGCCGGCACTTTCGGCGATCCGCTGGATGCGGTAATTAGGTAACGCTTCAGTCAATTCAACGCGCCTGATCAGTGACATCATTGAAGATCTCGGATGATCCGAACATCGGAATCCGCTTCACCGGCGTTCCCGAAAAATCAAGCTTGTTCAAATCGATTTTCCGGAGATTCTGGTTGTCGTACGTTTTGAAGTAAACAATACGATTTGTGAGATCCCGAAAGGTGACCCACTGGGTGGATTCCTTGAGAATCGTCTTTTTATCCGGCATGGTATCGGTCACCAAACCGAAGGGTATATCAAAGGTATTCATGATATGCTGGGCCAGATTAAGGGTTCGTTCCGCATCAGGCTGCATATCGGAGAACCTGGTTAACACGGCGAGGCGGACGAATCTGCTCGGCGGAGTGAGGTCGCCGGGTAGACCGAACATTCCCGCCCCGTGGCCTGTTGCCGGAAATGTCAATCCCGACATCTGGTAAGGTTCCGG
>JAHEMX010000096.1 GCA_024643445.1 Desulfobulbaceae bacterium
GATTTCCAGGCCGTATACCCGTGCGACCGATTCAGCAAGGGGGATGGTGAGCGCACCGAGGCCGACTCCCACTTCCAGAATCCGGTCCTTCGGAGAAAATCCGGCCAAGGTAATTATTCGCTCGGCGGTGTGTCTGTTTACCAGGAAATTCTGGCCTCGTGATTTGGATGGAGCCAGTCCGTGCCTGGCCAGCGCCATCCTGGTAGTATCGTAAGAAGGCATGCTGTCTTATCTTCGAGTGGTTGCGCTAAGGTTAACGAAGTACCTGCTTTTCACGTTTTTTCTTCCGGAATTTCAAGATACTCAGGTAGGATAGATAATAGCTGGCAATGGAAAAAGGAAGTGCCAGCAGAATACCACCGACGAGCATCACCACGATCGCCTCGTAGCCAAGGTCTAGAAGTGATTTCAATCGCAGGGTAAAAGACTCATCAGAGAGCAGCAACTCCAGCACTCCTTTGATTTTTTCCCAGTCTAGGTGATACGGGGTGACAAGATTGCCGATCTTGAGTGACAAATAGTATTGCGGGATATAGGTGAGCGGATTGCAGACGAGCCAGCTTGTTATCAGCCCGGCAATGAATGATGAACGGGTAATAATGGTAAGAGCCAGGATTACGACGGTATGGAGCGGTATGGTCGGTGTTATTCCCACGAGAACACCGATGGCAGCACCGAAGGACAGAGCGTGCGGACTGCCCTTCAGGCGGAGAAATTTGAGGTAATAATATTTGCCGGTCCTGCTGATGTTCATTGTTTCACTGACCCAGAAGAGAGCGTGAAAAGACGTCATCGTCCAGGTTTCCCTGAGTCCCGCTTTCAAACTTTTTCATACCGGCGAAGGCTATCATGGCAGCGTTGTCCGTGCAGTTTGCGGGTGCCGGTAAAAAAAGGTATTTGTTTTCTGCCATGCAGCGCTCCTTCAGGCGATGACGAAGGACGCTGTTTGCCGATACACCGCCGCCAAGTACAACCGCGTCAATACGCTGCCGGGTTGCCGCTGCAATCGTCTTTTCGATCAGAACATCTACAACGGCCTGCTGAAAAGCAGCACAAAGATCAGGGACAGCCCTCTTTCTTTCTTCTGTTCCATGATTTTTGTACCGGCTCATAACAGCGGTTTTTAATCCGCTGAAACTGAAATCAAGTGAATCGTCTTCCAGCATTGCCCGGGGGAATCGGTAGGCGGCAGGATCTCCGGCTTCAGCACAGCGGGCAACAGCAGGACCGCCGGGGTAGCCGAGGTTGAGCAGGCGGGCAACCTTATCGAAGGCTTCCCCGGCAGCATCATCGCGGGTCCGTCCCAGAAGCGAGAAGTCAAAAAAACCGTCCACCCTGAAAAGTGCGCTGGTGCCACCCGAGACAATAAGGGCAATGTAGGGAAACGGTGGAGGGGCGGTTTCGAGAAAGGCTGACAAGAGATGACCCGCCATGTGATCGACGCCGACGAAAGGTATGTCGAGCGCATATGACAACGATTTGGCGTAGGAGAATCCGACCAGCAAAGAGCCGATCAGCCCGGGGCCCTGGGTGACGGAGACAAGGTCAAGATTTTCAAATCCCAGTCCTGACCGGTGCAGGGTTTCATCCACAACGGTGCTGATTACCTGCAGGTGAGAGCGTGATGCAAGCTCCGGCACAATACCGCCAAACCGAGCATGAATAGAGTCCTGACCGGAAATAACGCTGGCAAGTATCCCGCCGTTGTCCCCCAGAATGGCTGCAGCCGTATCGTCACAGGAACTTTCTAGTCCGAGTATGATCATAGTGCCTGCGAAGAGATGTGTTTTCAGCAATCTGACAAGTGATACGATCGTGTTACCTTATCCAGTGGCCACACCTGATAAAATTTCGAGGGATAAAAACCGTATCAGTATTCTGCTGGTGTTTCGCCACCACTGGGATAGGAACCGAGCCAGTCAAAATATGAGCAAAGATCCTTTATTCTATCACATCCTCTCCTGATATGCTCCTCTTCGATATGCCCCATCATATCGAGGAAGAACACATATTGCCAGTGCTTGCCTTTAATGGGACGGGACTCGATTTTGGCCAGGTTGATGGATTCCTCCGATAAAACGGTCAGGATCTCATTCAGGGCACCGGGTCTGTCTTTGGTACCAATGAGCAACGAAGTTCTGTCCGCCCCGCTGTATTCGGGCGAATTTCTTCCTACGATGAGGAACCTGGTAGTATTTCCGCGATAATCTTCAATTCCTTTTACCACGACCTGGAGTTCGTAAGTTTTTATCGCCAGTGAAGAAGCAATCGCGCCGATATTTGGATTGTTGGCTGCCATCTGGGCGGCAGCTCCGGTGGAAAACACCTGGAGTGTTGGAATGGAAGGCATATTTTTTCGTAACCACTCCCGGCATTGCGCCAGCGGCTGGGCATGCGAGGCTACTGTCTGGATATCCTCCATATTGCCGGATTTGCAAACAAGGTTATGGCTGATTTCGAGCCGTACCTCACCGCAGATCTTGGTCTTGTATTTCATGAATGAATCGAGGGTAGAAAAGACCGCGCCTTCAATGGAGTTTTCAACCGGAACGATGCCATAGGCGGTTCTACCTTTCTCGACTTCGGCAAAGACCTCATCAATGGACTCCATGGCCTTGTAGGCGGCGGAATTCCCGAAATATTTCACACCAGCAAGATGGGTAAAGGTCGCTTCCGGTCCAAGATAGGCCACCTCGATTTTTTTCTGGGACAACCGGCAGGTGGTGATGATTTCATGAAAAATTGAACGCAGCGCCTTTTCCGGGAAAATGTTCTGGTTCATTTCTAGAAGTCGCTCATAGATCTGCCGCTCACGCAGCGGATCCCATTTGGCACGTTTGGTCTCATCCTTGAGTTTGCCGATAAATTGGGCACAGTTGAGACGTTCCTTGAGCAGTTCAAGGATGGTATTGTCGATTGTATCTATTCTGTCTCTGGTCGAGTTGATCTCGTTTACGCTATCAGTCATGGTATGCAGTATCAGCAATTATTGTTAGTGAGGGGTTGTCGGTTATCTTCTCTCAGATAAAAGAGCATTATACTTATGAGAAAGAAAAATGTATGTCAAGCGGTAAAAGATTGGTATAAAACATGTCGTACTGGTACCCGCCACCGCATAATAAATCGGATTAGGATACCGATCACCCGTCTGTCCAGATATAAACGAGACTAATCGAGAAAGCAGAAATGACAACAAAGAAAACATACGAAGAGATCAACGCCAGGATCAAATCCGGTCAGGCAGTAATCGTTACTGCGGAAGAAATGGTAACCATTGTCAGGGAACAGGGCGTCAAAGAGGCGGCGAAGAAAATTGATGTCGTTACCACCGGTACCTTTGCCCCGATGTGTTCTTCAGGTGCTTTTATCAACTTCGGCCAGTGTGTCCCGACCATCAAAGCCTCGAAAATCTGGATCAATAAAGTTCCCGCCTACGGCGGACTGGCGGCGGTGGATACCTACCTCGGGGCCACCGAACCTGCAGAAGATGACCCTTTGAATAAGGTCTATCCGGGAGAATTCAAATACGGTGGGGGGCATGTCATCGAGGACCTGCTGAAGGGGAAAAAGGTGTTTCTCGAGGCGAAAGCCTATGGCACCGACTGTTATGCCGCCAGGAAAATGAAAAAAGAGATGACGCTTGACGACTTGCCCCACGCGCTGCTTTGCAACCCCCGCAATGGCTATCAGAACTATAATTGCGCGGTGAATCTTTCGGACAAAGTTGTCTATACCTACATGGGGATGCTCAAACCTAACTGCCGCAATGCCAATTACTGCAGTGCCGGTGAACTCAGCCCCCTGATGAATGACCCATACTACAAAACAATCGGCATCGGGACCAGGATCTTTCTTGGCGGTGGTGTCGGCTATGTGACCTGGCATGGAACCCAGCACAACCCGAATGCCCCGCGAACGGAGAATGGTATTCCCAGGCGTCCTGCCGGAACCATAATGGTCCAGGGTGATCTCAAGCAGATGAGTCCCGATTGGATCAAGGGGCTGTCCATTCTCGGATATGGAAATTCACTCGCCGTCGGACTCGGCATTCCAATACCGGTGCTGGATGAAGAGATGGCTGCTGCGACCGGCAGGGGTGACGATGAAATCTACACACAGATTGTAGATTATGGAAACGATTACACCAACGGCATCAATAAAACATATGGAGAAGTCAGCTACGCCGAGCTTAAGAGCGGTACCATTACCATTGCGGGCAAGGCGGTAACCACGGCGTCGCTTTCGAGTACGGTAAAGGCACGCAAAATTGCCGAAACGCTGAAAAAATGGATGCAGGAGGGATCATTTTTTCTCCACGAGCCGGCTTCTCTGCTGCCCGGACCTGGGTGATGCCATGGAGAGCGATAAGGCAGGGGAGAAATACCGGCTGCTGCTGACGATACTCGGCCAGTACCAGCAGGTCGCCGTTGCCTACTCGGGAGGGGTCGATTCCACGCTGCTTGCTTTCGCCGCCTGCGAGGCACTCGGGGCTGAACAGGTCCTGATGCTGCACGCAGCATCAGTGCTGCTGCCAAAAAAGACAGTGCGCAATGCCGAAAATCTGGTTGCCCGCCAGTTCAGCAGCAAAGTCCGCTTCAGAAAGCTCCTGGTGAATCCCCTGCAGGACAGCTCTTTTATCAGAAATGACCGCAAACGATGCTATTTCTGTAAAAAAATCATATACACCAGATTGCTTGATGAAATGAAACGCGAGGGTATAAGCATCCTTTGCGATGGGACTAACTGCGATGATCTGCTCGATGATAGACCGGGTTTTCAGGCAATTGGAGAACTCGGTGTAAAAACGCCACTGGTTGAGGCGGGTTTTGAGAAAAATGAGATCCGCCTTGTTTCGGCCCGCCTCCATTTGGAGAATGCACAGTTACCTTCAAATTCATGTCTTGCCACGAGGCTCGAATATGATACTCTTATAGAAGAAGACATCCTTCCCGTTATCGAACGGCTGGAGATGTTTCTTGAAGAACGCGGATTTCCCGGATGCCGCGTCAGGCCGCGCCGGAAAATGGTAATTATTGAAATCAGTGAATCGCATTTTGACCGTATCTCTGACACCTCGGTGCGAACAGAAATAATCACGTATTTCCGGGACAATAACTACGAAACGGTCGTCCTTGATCTACGTGGACGTCGATGATGTCAGCCGGTAATCTTCTTAGTCTTTGAAATTTATGTTATTTAAATCTTGATTAAGCATGATGTTTAATTTATGCTACTCACGTCTGTCGCTCCAATACCCCGTATTTAAAGGGATGTGGAGCGATGGAAAATCCCCGAGAAGAAACGAGAGATTGCTTTTTTCTTTTGACAATTTTTTTTTCTTTGATTAAAGCATCATACTCAAGGAGAAAGGGAACAGTGCGCTAGTGCCTGTTACTCGGCAAAGAATGAATCAGCAGGGAGGAATTCATGAACAAAAAGGAACTGATTGAAAGTATCGCAGGAGCAGCAGACATCAGCAAAGCCGCTGCAGAGAAAGCACTGAACGCGACGCTTACCGCCGTAGCAGATGCTCTGAAAAAAGGCGACAAAGTCACCTTGGTAGGTTTCGGAACATTCTCTGTTTCCAAGAGAGAAGCGCGTACCGGACGCAATCCACAGACCGGCAAATCCATTAAGATTCCATCAAAAAATGTTGCCAAGTTTAAAGCTGGCAGCAAGTTGTCGGACGCTATAAACTAACACTATAGCAAAAGTACTTGGCAGGTTAAGAAAAGTTCCGTTAAGTTCTGTATCATCGAACTGAAGTCGGGACGTGGCTCAGTCTGGTAGAGCACAGCGTTCGGGACGCTGGGGTCGGAGGTTCAAATCCTCTCGTCCCGACCATGACATCTGGTCGATCAGAAGAGATAAAAGCAGACGGAACTTGAATTTAACGTGCTGGTAATTTAAAAGGCCGCTCCCTCAGGGAAGCGGCCTTTTCTATTTGTATGAAATCAAAATTACGTTCAGGATATAGCACCGGCGCCTGTGCAGCAGCAGCAGCCAAGGGAGCTGCTGCTCATTATATCAGCGGAAAAGGACAGGAAGAAGTTTCGATTCCTTTTCCCGACGGCTCCCGGGTTCGCTTTGCCCTCGCCTGGGTAAAAAATGATAATGACGCTGCGTCTGCTGCTGTTGTAAAAGATGGTGGTGATGATCCTGACATTACCAACGGTGCTCTGATCGTTGCGAAAGTGAGATGGGTGGAAACGAATAATGTTCACGAAAAAAATCAGGTAAGAATTATCGGTGGACATGGTGTCGGAACCGTAACTAAACCAGGCCTTGCCGTAGCCGTTGGACAACCGGCGATCAACCCGGTACCGATACAGATGATAAAGCAGGCGGTATCCGAGATTACCAGTGGACATAAGTCTACCCCCGATGCTTATCTCGAGGTGAGCATCAGCGTTCCGGACGGCGTCGCCTTGGCTGAAAAAACCCTTAACAAACGGCTCGGCATAGTCGGCGGCATATCGATTCTGGGCACCACCGGAATTGTCAGACCGGTGTCAGCAGATGCCTGGACGGCAACGATCACTGCCTCCATGGACGTTGCTCAGGCAGCCGGAATAAAAGAGATCGTACTCTCCACCGGCAGAACTTCCGAGCGTTGTCTCGAATCCCTTATAAAACCGCCGGAAGAAGCACTGGTTATGATGGGGGACTATCTGGATTTTTCCCTGCAGGAAGCAAAAAAATATTCGTTTAAAAGAATCCATATGGCAGTTATGTGGGCCAAATTACTGAAAGGCGCGATGAAAATTCCCCACACTCATGTCCGTCATACCGTTCTTGAACTGGACGCCGTTTATAGTTTTTTTGCTGAAATAGGAGTTACTATCGATGTTATTGAACGATTAAGAGGCTCGAATACTGCTCGGGAAACGCTTGTCAGGCTCATGGATATGGGCGCTCTGGATGTTATTGAGAAGGTCTGTAGAGGAGCCAAAACCCACTATGAACAACGTGCCGGTATCCCGGTAACGATATATCTCGTTTCTGGCCCCGGAGACCTCCTCCATATACAGAATTGAATCAGAAACAGGTTTTTATGTCTTCAATTTACGTGGCAGGAATATGTGGTGAGGTGCTTACCCGGGAGGTAGAGGAGCTCGTAACAGGGGATATTCCGTGCATTGTCAGTTCGGATAACTATCGCTCGATTCTCCTGCATTATCCGGGATTCAGTCAAAAAAAATGGTTATCTATTACACCTGTCGGTGATTGTTTAAACCATATCAGAGTTGAATTAAATCGCGGACCGGTGCTGGTAATTACCAGCGGTGATCCTCTTTTATACGGAATGGGCAGGCTTCTGCTCAAAGAGTTTCCTGCTTCTTCCATCCGGTTTCTACCGGCAGTGTCTTCCCTGCAGGTCTGCTTTTCCCGGTTCGGTATTCCGTGGGATGATGCAAAAATAGTCAGTCTGCATGGCAGAGACGCAGGCCAGCTGGATCAGTATCGCCACGAACAAAAATTGTTTGTCTTTACCGACAAGAAAAATTCACCCGATTCGATTGCACGGTATCTGCTGGAAAGCCTTGGTCATGAAAGGGCGAAAACGTATAGAATACATGTGGGGGAGAAGCTGGCCACCGCTGACGAGCGATTATATTCAGGCAGTCTTGAAGAGACGGCGGAGCACGAATTTTCGCAACCTAATTGCATGATTCTTATCAATAGCGGTGCCGAGCCGGCATCGGTATCGAGATTCGGTTTAACAGAAGACGAGCTGTTTCACAGCCGTGGTCTCATTACCAAAAATGAAGTTCGTGCTGCGGTCCTGCATTCCCTCGCATTGCCTGAGAAGGGAGTGCTCTGGGATATCGGTGCCGGGTCCGGTTCAATCAGCATCGAATGCGCCCGGCTTGCTCCCGGCAACGCCGTGTATGCAATCGAAAAAAATGAAACGCAACGTGAAAACATAGACAAAAATAAAAAGCGCTATCGCTGCTCCAATGTTGTTGTAATAGCCGGTGAAGCCCCGCAGGCCTGTGCGCTGTTGCCGGCTCCAGACCGGGTGTTCATAGGAGGCAGCGGGGGGAAGCTGGAAGAAATAGTGAGAACGGTTGACGCACTGCTCACGGGAAAAGCCCGTATCGTTATCACTGCGGTTACCGAGAAAACGGCCGTTGAGGCCCCGAAACTACTTGCCGAACTTGGTTATCGCGTGACCAACAGTATCATACAAACAACCCGTTATGATTACCCCGAACAGAAAAGAACAACCTTCAATCCAATAACCATCATCGTTGCCAGAAGAAAAAATGGATAAGCCCTCTGCAGTAGATCGCGGCAAAGTGTTTTTTATCGGAGCTGGACCTGGTGATCCTGAACTACTGACCATCCGTGGAAAAAGAATCATTGATGCGGCCGACTGCATTATTTATGCAGGGAGCCTGGTAAACCGGGATCTCTTTACGGACAGTTCGTGCCCGCTCTACGATTCTGCAGGCATGCACCTTGACGAAATAGTCGGCATAATGAAAGAAACGGCCGGTAAGGGCGGGATAGTCGCCCGTGTCCATACCGGCGATCCGTCATTGTTCGGTGCCATCCGTGAGCAGATGGTACGGTTGGCTGGTTGCGGGATTGACTACGAGATCGTGCCCGGTGTCAGTTCGGCCTTTGCAGCCGCAGCAGCGCTGGGGGTTGAGCTGACGCTCCCCGAGGTGACACAGAGCGTCATCATAACCAGGAGAGGCGGGCGGACCCCGGTGCCGGAAAAGGAGCATCTGTCTCTGCTCGCCCGTCACCAGACGACCATGATGATTTTCCTGTCGGTCGGTATGATTGCAGATGTTGTCAGGGAGCTTATCGAAGGCGGACTTCCTGAAGATACTCCTGTCGCCGTCGTTATGAAGGCCAGCTGGCCGGATGAAAAAAAGGTAATTGGAACGCTTGCAGATATTGAGCGTAAGGTTTCCCGGGAAAAAATAGCAAAAACGGCAATGATCTGTGTTGGCCGGGTGTTTGACAAAACACTACCCGTTGCAGAATCCAGATTGTATGATAAGGGTTTCTCTCACCAGATGAGAAAGGGTACACAATAAACAGAGAAGTCATACATGAAATGATGATTGAAGCAATGGCATTAACTGCACCTGCTTCGTGGGACGATTGATAAACGATGATCACCTTACTCGATTATGGCGCCGGCAATGTTAGAAGCGTGAGAAATGCCATGAGAATACTGGGTTGCGAGGTGAAGGATGCAACCTGTCAGGATGATATAATCTCCGCCGACAAACTGATTTTTCCGGGCGTTGGCAGCTTTGGCCTGGTAATGAACAGGCTCAGGTCTGACGGCTTTGCTGAACCGCTTGTTAAGAGGATCAGCGAAAACAAGCCGCTTCTCGGGATATGCGTCGCTTTGCAGGCACTATTCGAAGGCAGCGAGGAGAGCCCGGGAGTGCACGGACTCGGCGTTTTGCCGGGGCAAATCAGAAGATTCCCGGAAAGTAACCTCTCTGTTCCCCAAATCGGCTGGAACGGCATAAAGTTTCATAAAAAGTGTTCGCTCTTTGAGCTCTATCAGCAGGAGAAGCTCTATTTCGTTCACTCCTACCACGCACCTGTCGAAAATGTTCCCCCGGCGTGGCTGCTGACCACAACCGATTACGGCGAGGAATTCGTTTCAGGGGTCTGCCATGGCAATACAGCCGCCTTTCAGTTCCATCCCGAGAAAAGCGGGGAGG
>JAHEMX010000580.1 GCA_024643445.1 Desulfobulbaceae bacterium
AGGAGGAGAGTGAGGCAATGCTGGAGCTCATTGAACGGCTGAAAAAAGGATGACGACGCATCCGCTGTTGGATACGTTGCAAGCTCAGAGTTTTCGCACAAAATCAAGGCGCTAATCGGGATTTAACCGCAGGCATATAAGTGCTGTGTCGGGGATAAAATTGCCGTTCGCAAGGCAGAGTCTGAGCGAAAATGCGGTGTTCAAGGTGGCCTGTTGTCTGATTCTGCGACGGGCTGCGGGGCAGGCTTTCTGTTGTTTTAGCAATCCTGAAAATAGACGAGATATTCCTGGTTCCCCTTTGCGCCCTTGAGCTCCGAGGCGGTGAATCCGGTACAAACCAGGCCATGATTACCGCCAAATTGTTGAATCTCTTGCACTGCTTCAAGCCGGGCAGTCTCATCCTCCACGATTCCTCCCCTGCCTATGCGATTCGGTGCTAGTTCAAACTGCGGTTTTACCAGGGCAAGAATCCTGATCTTGCTGCCAAAAAACGGCAATACCGGCGGAATTACCTTGGTAAGTGAAATGAATGAGGTATCAAAGACCGCAAGGTCAAGAGGAACCGTTATATGGCTCGACGATAACGACCTGACATTTAAACGTTCCAGAACAGA
Source organism: Desulfobulbaceae bacterium (assembly GCA_024643445.1). Taxonomy (GTDB): domain Bacteria; phylum Desulfobacterota; class Desulfobulbia; order Desulfobulbales; family Desulfocapsaceae; genus Ww85. The sequence continues at coordinate 615 of JAHEMX010000580.1, forward strand.
AACCCGCTCATCGTTGCGGAGTCTCCAGTGCAGCTCTCCATAAGCAACGTCAATCGCGAAGACGCGTGATGCACCTTTTTGTAGAAGACAGTCGGTGAAGCCTCCGGTGGATGCGCCTATGTCAGCACACACCCAGCCGGAAGGGTTTATCTTGAAGTGGTTGAGGCCTCCTTGGAGTTTGAGACCACCACGGGAAACAAAAGGCATTGAACCTTTGATCCGGATGTTTGCTCCGTCTGGATAACGATGCCCTGGTTTGTCGGCAATACTATCGAAAACGAGAACCTTGCCTGCGAGGATAAGGGCCGTCGCTTGGGTTAAATCCTTAGCCAGATTCCTCTTCAGCAGGAGTTCGTCAAGCCGAACTGTTTTTTTTCGATCTGCCACAAGCTACCGGTTTTTCCGATGTAATTGCAGGAAAAACGACCACTTAACCGAGCCTGAAGATTACAGGGTGTCGAGTTTCTTTTGCGCCTGACCTGCTTCCGGCGATTGAGAGTAGGAAGCGATTATCTTCTTGTAGAGAATCTTGGCCGTATCCTTGTCGTTGAGATTTTCAAACGCCATTGCCTGACGCAGCATGGCGCCAGGCGCCTTGGCGCTGGACGGATAATTGGTAATGATACTCTGGTATTCAAGGATTGCCTGGTCATATTCTTTCAGGCCGAACAAACACTCTCCCATCATGTATTTGGCATCGAGTGCGGCCTGGTCGTTTCCCCCGGAACTAGCGATTTTTTCGAACACCTGGTAGGCCTCACGATATTTACCCTGATCAAAAAGACTCTTCCCTTTGTAGTCTGATCTGGATGAGGTCTCAGTGGTGCTGACAGGGGGGGAGGAGGCAGTCTCCGCAGCCGGTGTGGTTGCAGCAGGCGCTGCACTGGCTGAATAGAGCCTCTTAGTCTTGTCAGCCGGAATCCGGGTGATAGTAGGGCCTTGTGCCGCCTGGTTAGCCGCCGCCGCTTTCTGGCGAGCTTCTTCTGCTTTTCTTGCAGCTTCAGCGGCCTGCCTTTTTGCTTCTTCAACGCGCGCCTGTTGAATGGTTTTCAGGTGTTCCTGCTGGGTCCTGATTTGTTCGGCTAATTGTTCAAGCTGCTGATCCTTGTCGGTGATCTCTTTAGAGAGCTGATTAATCTCTGCCGCACGTTTCTCCTGTTCCTGCTTGGTGTAGGTCTTGAAGGCGGTTTCCAACTCCTTGCTTTGTTCGTTGAGGCGTCTGTTAAGGTGACCGGCTTCCTCGAGTTCGCTCTTCAGTTGAAGAAAGTCCTGCTGCAAACTTTCAATCTGGCTTGCAGTGGCAGCATGGCGTTTACGCAGATCATCGATGCTCGTATTCTCTATGGTTGATACTTTGTTGTTGAGCGTCCGCAGTTGGTAGTTGATCTGGTTAATTTCATCCTGTGAAGCACACTGTACGAGCAGGGGTGAAACGGTAAGCATACAGAGGAAAGACAAGGGTATTTTTTTCATAACCGATTTATCTGATAGGAGGATTAATAATTTTTAACGGCCCATTGCGGGTAGGTTTGACTGCCCGGAAGAGAAAACAGGACACGCTGGTTCGAACCATTCTTCATTATTCCATATATTTTAGTTATTCTGCCATCTCTTTTTGCAAAGATAATCTGGTTCCCGTCAGGGGAGAAGGCAGGAGACTCGTGGTACGTCTGGTCAGTAGTCAGCTGGATTGTGGAACCGTCTTTAAAAGGATTGATGGTACAAATCTGGTAAATACCATCCCGCAGACTGCTGAAGGCAATGAGGTTCTCAGTCGGCGACCAGGAAGGCTCTGCGTTTTCAACCCCTTCATAGGTGAGGCGCTGGGTTTTTCCTGTCGCCAGTTCCATCAGGTATAATTGTGGTTTCTTGCTCCGGTCTGATACGAACGCAATGTACTTGCCATCGGGCGAGTAGGTCGCAGAGACATTGATGCCCGCCTTATCGGTGAGTTGTTTTATAATCTCTCCTTTACGATCAATCATGTAAAGGTCGGGATTACCCTCGAACGACAAGG
>JAHEMX010000097.1 GCA_024643445.1 Desulfobulbaceae bacterium
CACAGGTATCTCACGTCAAATTATAATCATATATTTTCAATCAGTTACGGTGCTAATCGGAGGTTCGAATCCTGTCGCCCCGACCAGTAAAATTAAGGGTTTCCGGTATTGGTCGGAAACCCTTAATTTGTATTACACCTCAGGCCTTTTCCCGTTGACCTTCCTGTCGTGACTGATCAAAGCAATCTCTGAGAACCCGCCCCACCGTTTGCGAATGATCTCGGATATATTCGATGTGGGTGCCGGGAAGAGTGTGGATATCAATATTCCCGGAGATGGCAGAACGCCAGCCCGCTGCCATCTTCTCCGGAATATTGTTCTCACTCACGAGAAGGATGATATTGCCGGCATAGCGGCCCGGCCGATGGCGGCACAAAACCCTTTGGTATGTTTCCTGTACTCGATGCATATACCACTGACGTGCTTCAGGACTATCCGGCTTTCTATTGGGCCACACGAAACCAACCTCGTCTCCTGTGAAGATGATCATACGCTCAATTTCGTGCAGAGTGCGCAGCAATAGGCCTTCCGCTGACGAATTAAAGATGGTTCTCAAACCTCTTTTTAACCGATGAGACAGCCTTTTGCAGAGCGTGGTAAGGTAATGGTATGGGGATGGACAATAGGTATCCAAAAGAGCCACGAGGGCAACCTGCTCGCCGGAGGATTCCAATTGTCGAGCAATTTCAAAAGCCGCGATACCTCCGACACACTCCCCTGCAAGAAAGTAGGGGCCAAACGGTTGTTGAGAGCGTATCTCAGAGATATACGCCGCTGCCATTTTTCTGACGGAGGTGTGCGGATGACTCTTTCCATCGAGGCCGCAGGCAAGAAATCCGTAAAAGGGAATGTCCGGTCCCATTTGCCGAGCCAATCGTGCATACACCATCAAACTGCTATCCTCACCGCCTCCACCCGGAACAAAAAAAAGGGGCGGGGAAGCTAATCCTTCTTGAATCCTGATCAGGCTGCGGCCGGGAGATCCGGCCACGCTTTGCCCTCCATCCCTGTTCAACATATCTGCATCGATCCAGGCAGCCATCTCTGCGATCGTAGGAGATTCGAAAAGTTGCCGTAGCGGAATATCTGCCTGAAACTCGGTGCGGATGTATGTTACCAGGCGGGCACCCAACAACGAGTATCCCCCGATGTCGAAAAAGTTATCGTGCATTCCCTGTTCACTGATTCCGAGCACTTCTCGCCAGACAGCCGCCAGACGCTTTTCAGTGGCAGTGCGCGGCGCAATCGAATCGACAGGTCTTTGTACTTGGTTCCAGGAGGGAACGGGAAGGGAACCGCGGTCCAATTTTCCGCTCGGAGTCAGCGGCAGAAACTCAAGGGTCAAGAAAACTGCCGGAACCATGAAATCGGGCAACTTGCCCTTGAGATAGTTTCTTAGTGCTTCAGGCGGGGGTGGATGCCGATTTTCTGGCACTATGTAGGCAACCAGACGTTTTTCTCCAATATTGTCTTCTCGGGCAATGACCGCGGCCTCCTTGATATCAGGTATGCCTCGGAGTACGGCGGCCACCTCCCCCGGTTCGATACGAAAGCCGCGTATTTTGAGTTGATCGTCAAGGCGCCCGACGAATTCAATGGTGCCATCGCGCAATCGAAGCGCTCGGTCGCCGGTCTTGTAAAACCGCTCACCTGATTCCAGGGTGACGAATTTTTCCGCAGTCAATTCAGGCTGATTGAGGTATCCCCGGGCCAGGCCCGGGCCGCCGATATATAATTCTCCTTTGACTCCGATCGGTACCGGATTGTTGTAGCGATCCATTACCTGGGCGGTGGTATTGGCGATGGGTTTGCCGATGGGAATGGTGACACCATCTTTGGGGATGGATTCAACAAGGTGCCAGGTGGCAAACGTGGTCGCCTCGGTGGGCCCGTAAACATGGATGAGTTGGCGGGGCGGCTTGTTGGAGAGCACACGAGTTGCTGATTTCGGGTCTGAAGCCTCTCCCCCGAAGAGAAGGGCGTTCAGACGGGCGAAGGTGTAAGGAGCATCCTCTGCAATGCGATTGAACAGGGTCGTGGTCACGAACATTGCCGTGATTCCATGCCGATCGATTGCCGCCGCTAGGCCTTCCGGGCTCAAGAGTATATCTGTGGGTATGAGAACAACTCGACCGCCGTTAGCCAAAGGTCCCCAGATCTCCCACGTCGCCGCATCGAAACAGACGTTCGCTGCCTGCGCCACGACGTCCTCCTCGGTCAACTGGAGATAGTCGGTGCCCACAACCAGTCTCATGATCGCCCGGTGACTTACAGCAACACCCTTGGGTCGACCGGTCGAACCGGAGGTGTACATGACATATGCAAGTTTGTCAGGTTCGGTTTTGCACGGAGGATTCTCTTCACTCTCCTGCTCTAATGCCTTGTTGTCATCCAGATAAACTATTCGTGCCTTAGTGTCAGGAATAAATTCTCCCAGTTTTTTTTGAGTAATAAGAAGCGAGGCTTGGCTATCTTCCAACATGAAGGAGAGGCGTTCCTGCGGATAGGAGTGGTCTAACGGTAAATAGGCGCCACCGGCCTTAAGAATGCCGAGCATAACGATAATCATTTCAATCGAACGTTCGATACAAATACCAACCAATGTTTCCGGCATGATGTTTAGCTTGAGCAAATGATTGGCCAGTTGATTGGCTCTTCGATTTAGTCGGGCATAAGTTAGCCGACGGTCGTCCTCGATAACCGCTACTGCCTCAGGTGACATCCTTACGTGATTCTCAAAGATCTGCTGGATACATTTATCGCTCGGATATTGCCTCTCTGTGTTATTCCAGGTGTGTAATAGTTGGTCACGTTCAGGTGCAGTCAATAGCTGCAATTCAGTAATGGAGCAGTCAGGGTTTGAAACGATTCCTTCTAGCAGCGTCTGAAAATGACCTGCCATTCGCTCTATGGTGGTATCATAGAAAAGGTCTGTATTATACTCCCATATCATATGTAACTCGTCTGCCTTTTCGAACATTGACAGGGCAAGGTCAAATTTCGCCGTCCCGTTATCAATTTCTAGTTGATTAAAACTTAATCCATTCAAATCCGGTGACGATTGTGGGGTATTTTGGAAAGCGAACATCACATTAAATATTGGCGAATGACTCTGTGTCCGTTTCGGTTGTAATTCTTCAACTAGCTTATCAAAGGGTAGATCCTGATGTTCGTAAGCCCCTAAGCACACTTCGCGAATCCGACATAATATTTCTCTGATTATGGGATTACCGGACAGATCAGTTCGTAAGATCAAAGTGTTGACGAAAAAACCAATTAGATCTTCTATCTCACTCCGATTGCGGTTAGCAATGGGCGAACCTACAATGATGTCTTCTTGACCGGTATAGCGATAAAGCAATATGTTAAACACTGCGAGTGCGAGCATGAAAAGCGTGATTTCTTCCTTACGGCTCATAGCCTTAAGTGCCTTGACCAAAGCCATGGGTAATTTTGAACGGTGTTGTTTTCCGTGAAAGGCTTGAATAGGTGGTCGTGGGCGATCGAATGGTAACTCCAGAACAGGCAGGATACCGGCAAGGTGCTTCTTCCAGTAGGATAATTGGTCTGCTAAAATGTCATCTTGTAACCACTGTCGCTGCCAGACAGCAAAGTCGGCATATTGGACAGGAAGCTCAGGAAGAGAAGATGGAGTGCCGGCACAAAAAGAGTTGTACAAGAGAGATATCTCGCGGAACAGAACTCCCATTGACCAACCATCAGAGACAATATGATGAACCGTCACCAGCAAAATGTGATTATCTTCGTGCAGGCGCAGTAGAGTTACACGCAGCAGGGGAGCCTTTGTCAAATCAAACGGACATCGGGCTTCCTTAGCTATCAAATGCAGGAGTTCAGTTTGACGCAGGGTCTCAGGTATTTCCCGTAAATCTATGAGTAGCAGTTTCAGGGTGAGACTCGGCAAGATGATTTGCACCGGGTCACCTCGTACTACTGAAAATATCGTTCGCAAAGATTCGTGGTGTTGTACAACTTTATTGAGACTCATTTCCAACTTTTTAGCATCAATTAAACCTATTATTTCAAACGTTTTGGTGATGTTATAGACAGGGCTGCCAGTCTCAAATTGATCCAAGAACCACAGTCTTTGCTGTGCATAGGAAAGAGGAACGTGTTCTGAGGCCTCTCTTCGAGGAATCTTTGGTTCTTCATGAACCGCAGTATCTTGTTCCCTTAAATAGCGTTCGAAAATTGCACGCTTTTCTGGCGAGAGGCTTGAAATACGATGATTGAACTCGCTCATCTTTGAAATGATTTATTCAAATGTTGCCATCTGAGTATTTTTGTCTTGCCTCTTTGTCTGAAAGTGTCTCCAATTCTGCCAACATAAGGTCAACATCTTTGCTCTCAGCCTTCTCATACTGGTAGTTTAAGATAACCAATGCCATGCTTGCTACTGTAGGTGACTGGAAGAGGGACATGATCGGCACTTTTACATGAAAGGTGCTTATAACCTGCGAAATAATCTGGGTTGCCAGTAACGAATCGCCCCCTAATTCAAAGAAATTATCGTTAACACCCACTTGATCTAGACCTAAGGTCTGCACCCAGATCTTTGCTAATCTCTTCTCGACTGGAGTGTCGGGAAACACAAAAGAGTTGTCTAATTCCGGCCTTAGCTGATCGGGTTCTGGCAGCGCCAGACGATTTAACTTTCCATTTGGATTTGTTGGTAACGCCTTGAGTGTCACAAAGATTGACGGGATCATGTAACTTGGCAGCATTTCTGCGAGAAGGCGCATCATTTCACTAACAGTGGGTGGTTGCTTCTCGGTGGGCACGATATAGGCCACCAACCGAGGGTCGCCGGGTTGATTATCCCATAGCCGAACCGTGGCTTCTTTAATAGCCGTATGCTCAAGCAATGCCATTTCGATCTCGGCAATCTCGATTCTGTAACCTCTTATCTTAACCTGGAAATCTTTGCGTCCAAGATGCACTAGGCAGCCATCTGGGTATATGCGTCCAAGATCGCCCGTGCGATAGATACGACTGTTTCCTCCATCAGGGTCGTGGGTAAATGCAGTCTGTGAGATATCAGGCCTGTTTAAATACCCTGGGGAGATGTATTTACTTTTAATGGCGATTTCACCGACACGGCTACCGTCTTCTTCTTGGATGTCATCGAGTAGTAGTAACTCCTTATCAGGTATTGCATAACCGACTGGTACGTGCACTCCTTCCAATAGAGTGTTCTTGTCGATGAAATACCAGCGATAAGTCAGAGTCTCAACAGTTCCTAGTCTGTTAACACAAATGCAGTCTTCAGAGAAATATTTCCGGAATAAATCAGCATCTCGCTTGTAAACTGGCTCACCGGCGAGATAGACTAAGCGGATATTTGGAAATCTCTCCTTTCCCGTTAAAGTACTTGCAAAATGTCGAAAAACCGTTGGCACCGAGCGATAGATGGAAATTCGGTTATGGATTAGCCAATCGGCCAAACCTGTCAATCCTTCTGCCCTAATGTCAAATAAGTAGAGGGCAGCACCATTCAACAAAGCGCTAAAAATAGTCCTCAGGGAGTCAGCAAAACTAAAGGATGATACCAGCAAAAACCGGTCGTCCGGGCAAAAATGACCGGAGTTCGTATAATTTCTAATATCGAGAACAATGTTGCAATGCTTCTGTGGAACACCTTTAGGTAACCCGGTGGAGCCTGATGTATAATAGATACATGCAAGGCATTCTGGCGAGTAGTCTAAATCAGGGTTTTCTGAGGAGATTGTCGAATCGAGATGTCCGATATCTATCACCCGAATATTCTTGGCCAGAGAATCTGCTAGAAAACGATTGGAATGGTTGGTAACTACTATCTCAGTCTGAGAATCTTCGAGCATATACGTCAGACGCTTTGCGGGGTAGGCTACATCCAGCGGGACATAGACCTTGCCGGCCTTTAATATTCCAAGTAATGCAACAAGTTGTAAGGCGCAGTGATCGAGCAAAAGAGCAATATTTTCTTCTTTACCGCTTTGCTCAACAATTGCATGAGCTAATCTATTAGCCGCACGGTTCAACTCTTGATACGTGAAGGTATGGTGTCTCGTTTTGACCGCCAATCGGTCAGGATGGGAGCGGACTTGTTTCTCAAACAGTTCAGGAAGCGACTGGTTAATAGCTCCTGTTGGAAACGGAATAAAAACGCCAGAAGGATGGAAACATTTAGCCCGAATAGCGCGTTGCTCTTCAGGAATACCCGTTGGATCTTTAGGAAGATTCATAGAACCCTCTAGAGATTTTAGTTTTTAAATAGAGCCTCCTCAAAAAATCACTAACAAAGCCGTACCATCATTCGTGGTAACTTGAGAAGGCTCGGCAAAATAGTGATCATTCGAGTTAAACAGATTTGTAAATCAGCAAAAAAATCGTTTCTGCCTGAATTAATCAGCTCATCATACAGTTCTCTCAGCAGAACCATCAGGTTCATGACCAGAAAGATACTATTGATCCAGGCTTCTGAAGTCCTCCGTAGTCTCGCTCTGATATAATTGAGCCGGTAACCATTCTTGCCCTGGCCGAACTTTCCCTCAATAGGTATCCGATCAAGAGCATCTCTCTTCCGTTTTTCCTTCTGTTGTTTCAGCCTCTCATTATTTTCAGCAGTCATTTTCGCTGGACGACCTAACGCTTTACCGCCAAAACGAATACCATTTTTCTTCATGAACGAGCGGTTGGTTCGCCTACCATAAATGCCATCGGCCAATACGCTTTGGGGATAATGGCCATAACGCTGCTTGTACTTCTCGATCTGACCAACAAGATCCTGACTCTCATTGAACGCATCCCAACCGATGTGATCCACCAGGGCAATACCTTCAACCAGACTCACGCTCAACTTCGCTCCGAACTCGCTGCTCTTACTGGCCTTCCCTCGTATGATCGGTCGAACATGCGGTTGAGAGATGTTGACAATCCTATCATCACATCGCCGGTCCCTGCTCTTATACATACCGTCTTGCTGTTCATACACATACTGGATAACCCAGTATTGGTGCTGCCTCCTAGCATGGCGATATGTCCCAGGTTACTTCTTAGGTATTGCAGTTGCTCTCTTATTCCGCGACGCCGCTCTTTGAGGCTCAATTTTCTCTTTTTGGCAAGGACCAGATACTGTCGTCTTGCTTTCTCTCGATAAGTACGCGGTTTGCTTGTCAGTTCACTTGCTTCAAAATCACAGCCCCTATTACCAGCCGGGCATCCTTACAGGGACGACACTGATCCCCGCTCATGGCCTTATAATAGCCAATTGCCAGCTCATCCCAGGGGATTACCCAACTCCACTTTACCCACCTGTTTTCAGGACTCAGTTCGCCGCCAAACGGAAGATGAAATCCTTCCAGGTTCAACTGTCGATTACTTTTGTATCTGATCATGTGCAAGCCTTTTGAGTGGTTTTCTCAATATTTCTTGCACATTATACCATATTTTAACCTGCTTACATCAATAATATCAATACTTTGTGACTTTTTGAGGTGAATCTAAATAAATGTATCGATGCATTCCAGATTTTTCAACAAGAAACGGAGTCGTTCTAGATACGCCCCTCGAGCTGGCCTGGGAACATTTACTGATAAGGCTACCCATTGACCATTTCTTGCGATTCATTATTGGTTTAGATTTATAGGTTCTCTAAATGATTTGCAAGGGAAGTGATTCGCGTCGCGCTGGTATTCTAGTTGTGGAAATTTCCCTATAACTATAGTTTATTATCTGGAACCTTGAATGGTTTTTGGAAGAATTCTTTTGCCAGGTTATGGTCAAGACCCCACCTTCTAACCGGCAAGCAGGAAAAAAATGTAAATGGACAGGTTATTTGCTAGGTTGATCATGGATTTGCCGTAAGGACTAACAGACACCTCAGCCGGGTACGCCTCATGTCACCCCCAAAAACAGCGCCAGCCGATGGCCCCAAAAAACGTGTTTCGTCGGGCATCCCCGAGCTTGATAAATTGCTCGGTGATCTTTATATCGGCGACAATGTCCTCTGGTACGAAGATGGCGGCGGGTTTTCTGCCGCATTCTGTCTCAACTTTATCCGGGAGTCGCTTGCCCAGAAAAAGCCCCTGATCTACGTCACCTTTGATCGTTCCCCGAAAAACGTTGTAACCTTTCTCGGTTCGCTGGCCGAGAGCCAGAACCTCACCATTCTCGACTGTTTTACCAACGGCAAGGGTGACCGGTCCGAAGTTTTCAATAAATTCTATGAAAAAGACGGGGCATTGTGGCCGCACCAGGTGATCAAGGTCAACGATCCGACCAATCCCGGTCATGTGGCCGATGCCATTTACGGTCTGCATTCAAACCTGAGCGGAGATGTACACTTTATTCTCGATAGCTTGACCGGCATGCAGGACCTCTGGGGCGGTGAAGAGCACGTGCTGAATTTTTACGTGCGAACCTGTCCCCGGTTGTATGAGCTTGAGACCATTGCCTACTGGCTGGTGGAAAAGGGTGCGCACAGCAACAGGCTGAAGGCCAATATCAACAAGGTGGCCCAGGTCGCCATTGATCTTTCCGTGCGCCGGGGCAAGCCGGCTCTAAAAATAATCAAGGCGGAAAAGCGCAATTCAAAATTTCTCAATGAACATCACCACTATCTCTGTGAAGAATCGGATATCATTTTTGAGAGTCAAAAGCAGGCAGAGAGCAGATTTAATCTCGGGGCAAAGATAAAGAAGCTACGGCTCATGCGGGGGTTTTCCCAGAAGCGTCTCGCCAGCCTTTCCGGTGTAACCCCCAGTACCATCTCCCAGCTTGAGAAAAACCTCATTTACCCTTCGCTCCCCTGTCTCTTCAATATCGCCGAGAGCCTCTCCGTGGAGGTGGCCACCTTCTTTAAGGATCATGGTCATGTGAAAAGGGTTCTTGTCTACCCTAAAGAGGAGAGGTCCAGCATCTCTCTGGACATCGACACCGGAGAAGAGAGTGATGCCGAGTTGCTCGTGCCCCCTGAAATAGAGAGCCGGGTGGAAGCGGTCATCATCAGGATCCGTCCCGGGAAGAAACTCCCAGGGCATTTTTTTTCTCACAAGGGGGAGGAGATGGGCTACCTTCTTTCAGGCCGCCTTGAGATGACGGTTGACAATCACCCCTATCATGTCGGTACCGGGGATCTGATTTATTTGCGTAAGGACATACCCGGACAATGGCGGAACATCTCGGAAGAGACCGCAGAACTTCTCTGGTTCAAGTTTACTTCATAGTAGCGCGGCTGCCAGCCGCGAGATTGTTTTTCTATTTCAAAAAGGAGCAGCGGTGCGAACCGTTATCTCTAACGGTTCGCACCCGGCAGACGTTTCGGGAGGTGAGTGTCAGGTCTAGTTTTTGCGGGCTGAACGGCTGCTTAACAGGTATTCTCCTGCCTTTGAGAGCAGGATTGCCTTGGCTTGATCGTTATTTGCGTCCGTGATATGGGCGATGCCGGTTTCGTTGGCCGTCTCTCTGTTGGCGGCATAGATATCGTTTCTGCTGATCTGCTGCAGGTTGAATTTACGCGCCCCGGCAAGAAGCTGCTGGATTCCGCAGGCGAGTTTGTCCGCCATGGTCCAGATGGCAATGGCTCCGTAGGGGATTTTCGCCATTTCGGCGGCCCCCACTTTTTTCTGCACATCAAAGTAAGATGCGAAAATTTCCTCGACTG
>JAHEMX010000098.1 GCA_024643445.1 Desulfobulbaceae bacterium
TGGCAGCTTTTACAGTTTTCGTGTGCAGCATCCTTGAAGGTTTCAAGCTTCTTCGGCATCCCGGACCCGGTGAAATGACAGGTTTCACATTTCTGGATCTCCATTCCCTCCGTATAGGCGACCTGCTTGCCGTCCTTGCCCGTGTGGTGACATTCCGCACAGGGGAATGCTGCCTGATGGGCTTTGTGCGGGAAGACGGCAGGTTTAGGCGTCTTCGCCTTGTCTTTCTCGGTCTGAAGAACCATCTCGGTTGGACCCGTGTTGGCAAAACTGGTGCCTAAGAGACAGAAAAAAGCGACGACGAAGGTGCATACCAGCATTTTTTTCATCATGATCTTCACTCCTTGGTTGAATTATTTTTTATCTTGTCGGTACGGGGCCGACCGGCCTAAAAAAATCAATACAATATCATCCAACACGCACGTATCGGGGAGAAAATCAACCTGAACCATAGCTGTGCAACCCGGCAAGCAGGAAGTTCACGCCATAGTAGGTAAAGACGACTGAGAGAAATCCAAGAATCGACAGCCAGGCAATAGTCTCATTCTTTATCCCTCTGGTGTACCTGCTATGGAGGGCAAAGGCATAGACAAACCAGGTGATCAGGGACCATGTTTCTTTAGGGTCCCAGCTCCAGTAGGTTCCCCATGCCGAATTTGCCCAGACGGCACCGGTAATGATGCCGGCGCTGAGCCAGATAAAGCCGAATATAAGACTTTTATAAATGATGTCGTCGAGAATCTTGAGATCGGGCAGGACTTCGCTGGTACTGCCTGTTTTATCTCGTCCGCCGAATCGCTTCTTGGCCAGATACATGATTCCAAGGGCGGCGGCGATGGCAAAGGCGGCATAGCCGACAAAACAGGTGATGACATGCGCCAGAAGCCAGTTTGACTGCAGAGCCGGAACCAGGGGCGTGATACCTTTGTCTATCGGGGCAAACGAGGCATAGGCCGTTGCCAGGAAGGCCAGCGGAACGGCAAAGGCGCCAATGGTCCGGGTCTTGAACTTCCATTCGATTACGAGATAGAAAATAATGATGGTCCAGGAAAAAAACAGGACTGACTCGTACATGTTGGTCAGGGGGGCATGGCCTATCCCCATGCGGTATGATTCAATCCATCTCAATGCCAGTCCTGCGGTCTGGATCAGCAGCGCGATCACCGTAAAGGCGGTTGCCGCAACACCTAATTTCCCGGCCTTGAATAGGAGTACGCCGATGTAGAGAAAGGAGGCGAAGAGATAGGTGAAGGTAGTGATGCCAAGAAGCTGCGAACTATCCATGCTGAAGCTCCCTTAGGAAGTCAGGTTCCATATCTGTAATCTCATTAATCAGGGTTTTTACCGTTCAGGCTGCCGGGCAGGGTTATTGATCGCGCAATTGTTCGGTCAACTCAACAAAACTGGATTCAAAACCGGGCCGGTTCTTGTTTGCAGAACCGGCGAAGAGAATCTGTGCCCCCTCTTCAGTCTCTGTTATCAGCAGCCAGATCCTTCTATGGGACATGAAAAAGGCAACATAGAGTCCGAACATCATGAGCCCGCACCCAAGGTACACCCACCATACACCGGGATCTTTCGCCACCTGAAGCCCGGTCGCGTACATTTGTTTGGCTGAGATCAGGTATTCCCCGGCCTCGCGCTTGACTGTTGTCTGTGCACCATCATCAGCCCAGACAGTGGTTGGGGAACCTTTGTCGTCGGTGAACCAGATTTTTGAACTGACAAGAGACTGATCGCGCATCTTGGCATTGATAACGCCAAAACGCAATCCCTCCTCGGGCCAGTTAACCTGCTTCTGGAAGGGGACAGTGAAGAATTTCTCAGCGCCATTGCGCGGATTTTTCACGGTTATGACGAAATCCTGGTACGGTTCGTAGCTTGACTGGTAGAAGGTGATTCCCTTGTAGGTAAGCGGGTCATTGACCTCAATGGTTTTAGTGAGGATTTCCTGACCATTCTCTATAACCGTCAGGCTCGAGGTATAGTCTTTGGGCATCCCGTTGGCATAGAAGTCGATGGAAAATGAGTTGCATCGAACAGCGAACCCAAGATCCAAAAGCCCGCCGCCGTAAAGACCGATTTTATCTGTCACCTGTTTCTCGGGCAACATGACAAAGCCCTTAAAGCCGCCGATCGCACCGATGACTGCGCCGAGAAAAATAACGAGAATCGAGGCGTGTACGAAATAGACACCGGTCCTGGTCCAGGCGCCTTTCTGGCCGAACAGCAGGATTCCTTCCTCGGTTGTTTTTCTCTTCGCCTTCCAGCCCTTCCCGGAAAGCCGCTCCTCCAGCCGGGAAGATACCTGCGTCGCGGAACTTTTCACTTCCCAGCTCAGCCGATTCGACATTTTGCCGAGGCGTTCTTCCCCAAAGGACAAGCCGTCCGCCTGTATCTGTTTCCAGACGCCGGGGAAACGATCAATACTGCAGATCACCAAGTTGATACAAAGCAGGTAAATCAGCCCAAGAAACCACCATGAGCCATACATGTCGGAGATATCGAGAATTGCGATTAATTGTGAAATTTCAGGACCATACTTCCCTGCATACCATTCAATCGCCTCATTTTGCGGAACAACCGTTCCGATGATGGAGGTTCCCGCTATCAGAACAAGCGTGACAAGGGCCAGCTTGACAGAGGCAAACAAGCGCCAGACAGAATTGTTTTTATACATTGACCAGGACCTTATAGTAGCGTTGGAAAATAACCACAAGGTGGTACTAACATGTGTTTAGTAAGTCAGCAAGAGAAATTTATTGTCGATGGAGAGGGAATTGATCTCTTCCAATGTAATCAGGGAGTGCACCGTTGAGGAGGTAACCGGTGGCGGAACCCTTCTCTCACCTTGAAACCACACCTTCTGTTGATGGTGTTTTGGTAACGGCCAGTAACGGACATTAGTGGACAAAAAGTGACCCTTGACAGTTAGCCCTGCGTTAGCCCAAACAAAAAAGCGGTTAAGCCTTAAAAGACTAACCGCTTGATTTTTCATCTCAAAAATGGTGCCGAGACCAGGAATTGAACCAGGGACACACGGATTTTCAGTCCGTTGCTCTACCGACTGAGCTATCTCGGCACCGGATTGAGGTGCTTTATTTACAAAACATCCCCCTGAGTGTCAATAGTTTTCCGCCGAAGATCAATGCAATTTTTATCTTTCGTCGTGAATCGACAGGCCACCGAGGTCGAGATCGAGATCGAGGTCATCATCCATGCCGGCTTTCCCCCGCGCCGGCGCTTTTTTGGGTGCGGCAGCCTCATCATCGTGGACGGAAATGCCTACATCTTCCGGTTCATCGTCGTCGAAAGAGAAATTCATGTCCAGACTGCCAAAATCCAGTTCCTCCTCCGGCTCCCCGGCAACCTGTCCGCCCTGGCCAGCCGGTGCAGTCGACGTTTCCGGGAGTTCGTCATCAAACGACAGCATCTCATCATCCCCGCTGCTGCCTGGCGGTGACAGGTCGGAGATATCACTTAATTCTTCCGGAATTTCCAGACCCGCACCCCCGGCAGAATCCGCGTGATCACCATCGTCAAAGCTAAAAGTATCCTCTTCAGAACCATCCTCAAACATACCCAGATCAAGAGTGGCCTCGCTGTCGGCTATAGGCTCCGGCTCCTCTGCTGTCTCGGCTGCTCCAAATTCCTGAGCTATTGCAGCATCAGCCTCTGCCGAATCATCCTTACCGTATCCTTCCATGGAGAAATTAATTTCCCCTTCTTCTCCGTCCTCTACGAGAATTTCCAGGTCAGGATCGGCAAACTCCTGGACACTATCAATGTCCTCAACACCATCTGCCGCCGAATCATCGTCCTCGTCCTGCGCGGAAAATTTTAAATACACCGGTGTTGCAACGTTGAAGGTTGTTCCCTGGAATGCTGCTGAAACTTCGGAAATATCCTTCTTGCATTTCAGGCAGGTTTCTACATTATCAAATGAAATAAAGCCACATTTCGGACAACGCATCAGCTTATTCCTCTCTTGTTATCAAAAAGCGATAAGGTCTATCGTTCTGCCAGACAGACCACTCATACCGATATGGTCCTAGTATCACATATTTATTTGAGAAAAATCAAGAATTAACTTCTTTCTGCCGGTTTTATCCGTCGGACTGCAGCCAATCCATACCAATGTCGCAGGCAGGCGCGGAATGGGTGAGTGCCCCCGAAGAAATGATATCAACTCCTGTTCCGGCGATTTCCCTGACACGATCAAGCGTTACATTTCCGGACGCTTCCACCAGCGCCCTGCCGTTAATCAGCGCGACTGCCTCCGTCATGGCAGCGAGCGACATGTTATCGAGCATGATGATATCCACGCCGCACAAAAGGCATTCCTCAACCTGGCTCAGGAGATCTGTTTCCACCTCTATCCGGATGGTATGGGGAATCTTTTTCCTTACCAGCTCCACGGCTTTTGCAATAGAACCGCAGGCGGCAATATGATTGTCCTTGATCAATATGCCGTCAGCGAGATTGAAGCGGTGATTGCTTCCGCCGCCGGCAAGCACCGCATACTTTTCGAGTATGCGAAGACCCGGCGTGGTTTTCCTCGTATCGCATATCCGTACCGGATAGCCGCGCACCTTCTCAACAAACCGGGCCGTCATCGTGGCTATCCCGGACATGCGCTGCAGCAGGTTCAACGCCACCCGTTCCGCCTTGAGCAGATCAATAACCGGGCCGGATACGCTGAGCAGAACTTCTCCACCGCTCACCCTTGTACCATCTTCAACGGCGGACCCGGCGTCAATTGCAGGATTCTGTAGCTTGAACACCCGGGCGGCAACAGACGCCGCTCCGGCAACAAGAAACGACTCACGGGCCACGAGGCGGGCGCTCCCCTCATCCTCGGGCGAGAAAATCGATTCACTGGTAAGATCCCCCCTGCCGATATCTTCTCTGAGAAAAGATTTCAGCAGGGAATCGAGCAGATTGTTGTCCATGATAGTACCAGCAGCGATAACACGGATAGCCCGGTTATCAGGAAATTGTTTCCAGCCTCAGCTCCGCCTCGGAAATCCTGGCCAGACGTGCCTCAAGCTCATCTTTCTTCTCTTTTTCCTTGGCCACGACCGCATCCGGCGCCTTCGCCAGAAATGTCCGGTTGCCGAGCTTTCCGAGCACCTGGTTCAGGCTCGCCTCCACCTTGTTTCTCTCACGTGAGAGCTTTTCACGTTCATTCGCGACATCGACCAGTCCCTTGAGCGGGACGTAGATCTCAATATCATTGAAGATATAGGTTGCGGCATCACTTGGCTTTTCGTCTGTCGGGGCGACATGCAAACCACTCAGGCGGGTCATGTCAGCGATGGCCGGAGTAAAGGCAGCAATGAGGTTCTTCGCTTTTTCATCGACATTGGTGACAAAGGCTTCAATGCGCCGGGAAGGATGAACATCGGACTCGGAGCGGATATTACGGATGCCGGTGATGATCCCCATCAGCAGTGCGATATCACTTTCGACCGGCTCATTGATCCACTCTTCCCTTCGTTCCGGGTAGGGTTCAAGCATCAGTACCGACCGTTTGCCCGGCAGCACGCTCCAGATCTCCTCGGTAACAAACGGGGTGATCGGGTGAATCAGCTTGAGTATCGTCTCAAGCACCACCAGCAGTACCCCCCGTGCCTGGTTTTTCAGAACCTCATCGGTGCTGAACAGATCCGGCTTGATCCACTCGAGGTACCAGTCACAGAACTCGTGCCAGATAAACTGGTAGTTTGCCGAGGCCACCTCGTTGAAATGGTATTCATCAAGGCCGGCACGGACTTCATGTATGGTGCGGGCCGTGCGGCTTAATATCCACTGATGTATCAGCGGCAGTTCCTTTGGCCTGGCGACGACCTCTTTAATGCTTTCATCACAGTCGCTGACATGCATCTGCGCGAACCGCGCTGCGTTCCATATCTTGTTGATAAAGAAACGGTAGCCTTCGATCCGTTCCTCATCCAGCCTGATTTCGCGGCCCTGGGCAGCGAAGGCGGTAAGGGTGAAGCGCACGGCATCGGTCCCGAAAGCGGACATCACTTCCAGCGGATCGATGACATTACCGGTCGACTTGGACATTTTCTTGCCATGTTTGTCCCTGACAAGGGCATGCAGATAGACATCCTTGAACGGCACCTCGTCCATGAAATGAATGCCCATCATCATCATACGGGCTACCCAGAAAAACAGGATATCAAAACTGGTGACGAGAATGGCCGTCGGGTAAAACGTTGCCAGCTCGGGTGTTTTCTCCGGCCAGCCCATGGTGGAAAAAGGCCACAGAGCCGAGGAAAACCAGGTGTCGAGCACATCGGTCTCCTGGACAAGCTCGGTCGACCCGCAGGAGGGACAGCTCGCCGGATCGGTTGTCTCGACAATCATCTCCCGGCAGGCTGAACAGCTCCAGGCGGGGATACGGTGTCCCCACCAGATCTGGCGCGAGATGCACCAGTCCCTGATATTGTCCATCCAGCTGTAGAAGGTGTTGTACCAGGTCTTTGGATAGATAGTGATACGTCCCTCACGAACGGCCGCAACCGAGCTGTCGGCCAGCGGCTTGACCGAGACAAACCACTGCAGGGAAGTGGTCGGCTCCACCACCGTCTGGCAGCGATAGCATTGACCAACGGCGTGGTGGTAATCTTCAACCTTTACCAGAAATCCAAGCCGGTCGAGATCTTCGACAATCTTTTTCCGGCACTCGTAGCGATCGAGCCCGGCATACGTTCCGGCCTTCTCGTTCATCACACCGTGATCGTCCATGACCTTGCACATCGCAAGACCATGCCGCCGGCCGATCTCGTAATCGTCACGATCATGGGACGGCGTAACCTTCAAGGCACCGGTACCGAATTCCCGCTGCACATGCGGGTCAAAGACCACCGGGATGGTCCGGCCGGTCAGCGGCAGTTCGATACCGACCCCCGCCAGATGGCGGTAGCGTTCGTCGTCGGGATGCACGGCAACGCCGGTATCGCCAAGCATGGTTTCCGGACGGGTCGTGGCGACGACAACATGACCTGAACCATCAGCGTATGGATAGCGCAGGTGATAGAGTTTTCCGGCACAGTCCTCGTGATCGACTTCATCGTCGGCCAGGGCCGTCAGGCAGCGGGGGCACCAGTTGACGATATAGTCCCCCTTGTATATCAGCCCCTCCTTGTAAAGCCGCACAAAAACTTCACGGACGGCCCGGGACAATCCCTCGTCCATGGTGAACCGCTCCCGGCTCCAGTCACATGAGCAGCCAAGCCGCTTGAGCTGATTGATAATGGTCCCGCCCTTCTCGCGGCGCCAGTCCCAGACCCGCTCGATGAAGGCCTCGCGCCCCAGGTCATGCCGGCTCTTGCCCTCAGTCGCGAGCTGCCGCTCGACCACATTCTGGGTTGCGATGCCGGCATGATCGGTACCCGGCACCCAGAGGGTATTATCACCGCACATGCGGTGATAGCGGGTAAGAACGTCCTGCATGGTATTGTTCAGGGCGTGCCCGACATGCAGGACTCCGGTTACGTTCGGTGGCGGTATGACAATGGAAAAAGACGGTTTGCCTTCCTCCATCCCGGCAGCAAAGCAGTGCTGCTTCTCCCAGACAGCAAGCCATTTTTCCTCTACATCGGCAAAATCATAGCTTTTGCTCAGCTCGTTGTTGTTCTCACTCATGGTAAATCGATTGTCTATCCCGTATTTGGTTCAGTTGGCTGATTGCAATTATCCCATTTTGTATCCGGTCTATCGGCGGAGGCGAAGATTACTTGCGACGCAGCGATAAATCAACCGTTTTTGTGGGCCGCTAGCGCTCTCCCCAGGGTTTGGGCATAAAGAGGTATTCATAGATACCCAGGGCGTATCGGTCTGTCATTCCGGCAATATAGTCACAAACACGCCGATGGGCGGTTTTTTCATCGGGCCAGTCTCTTTTTCTATCGTCAATAAGCCAGGCATCACCGTATCTCTTGACCAGCCCGTGCTGCATGAAGTAGGCATAAAGTTCACGGATGATCCGCTGGGCCTTTTCAAACTCCTGGTGCACCCAGGCATCCCGGTACACCTTCTCGTGAAGAAAACCGCGCAGGCCGGCAATGGCCTCCAGCATCAGCCCACTGACATGCAGGCCGCCGTCGTCAGCGGTGAGCGTCTCGACAATGACGTCCCTGACCATGCTGCCGATTCTCTGGGAGTGCTTCTCTCCGACGACCCGGTTGATGGTGCCGGGAACATCGCTCTCCTTCAGGATTCCGGCCCTGAGGGCGTCATCGAGATCATGATTCACGTAAGCAATAATGTCGGCCAGGCGGACGACCTGGCCCTCAAGCGTCATGGCCAGCTCTGAGTGAGAGGTCGGTATAATGTCGTCTGTGCCTTTTGAATGCCTGACGATGCCGTTGCGCACCTCGAAGGTAAGGTTTAATCCGCGCCCGCGGTTCTCAAGAAAATCAACGACCCTGAGGCTGTGCAGGTAATGCTTGAAGCCCCCCGGATGCAGCTCGTTCAGGGTCACTTCTCCGGCATGGCCAAAGGGGGTATGACCGAGATCATGCCCAAGGGCGATTGCCTCGGTAAGGGGCTCGTTCAGACAGAGAGCGGCGGCTATGGTCCGGGCTATCTGCGACACCTCGAGCACATGGGTCAGACGGGTCCGGTAATGATCGCCCATCGGGGCAAGAAATACCTGGGTCTTGTACTTGAGGCGGCGAAAGGTCTTTGAGTGAATGATCCGATCCCGATCCCGCTGAAAGGGAAGACGAATGTCGCAGGCATCTTCCTCTTCGGCAACCCGCCGCCCCCTGGAATTCATGCTGCGGGAGGCGTAGGGGGACAGGATAAGATCTTCCCGTTCCTCAAGCTGTTTTTTAATTGATGTACCGACAACCGGAACAAAACTCATGAGCCGTCACCCGAACAAGGAGGTAAATTACTGTATTTACATGTTTACCTTTACCACACCCACCTATTTGTGCAAGAACCAAAAACAGGCAGGCCTCAATCGCCCCGAGGCAGACAATGCTGTTCGGCGACGCCAGGCAGGCGCTTTCCACCAGAAGGCGGCAGCGGTTCGCATCGATCAGCCGGATCGCAGTACACGCACCCGGGCTCTGCTGGTTCTTGAAACCGCTGCAAAAAGCTGTTATTGCATAACGTGAAATATCTCGGAGAAGACCCCGACGGTTCCCGCTTCACGGCACGCTCCGCCAAGCCCTTTCAGAACGAGGACAGATGCTTAAGAAATTCGGCATGAGCAGAGAAGAGCTGAGCTGGCTGCTCTACGATGTGGGGAATTCCGCTTTTGTCCTGGTCATGGTTACGGCAATCATGCCCATCTACTTCAAGGATGTGGCGGCATACGGCATCCCGGGTACCGTATCAACGGCCTACTGGGGATACGCCAATTCCACGGCAGCGCTCATCCTGGCTCTGCTCTCGCCGATTCTCGGCGCCCTTGCCGACCATCGGGGACAGAAGAAACGTTTTCTCTTTTTCTTCATCCTCACCGGCCTGTTTTTCACCCTGGCACTCACCTTTATAGGGAAAGGGCAATGGCAGCTCTGCCTGGGGGCCTTTGTCTGTGCCCGGATCGGCTGGGCCGGGGCCAATGTTTTTTATGATGCCTTCCTTGTCGATATAACCACACCCGGGCGCATGGACA
>JAHEMX010000099.1 GCA_024643445.1 Desulfobulbaceae bacterium
TCCGTTTTCGACTTTTCAATATAGTCGTAGACGTTTCCAGATCCCAGCGTGCGTAGGCCTGGGACCCCCTGATCAACATCTGATAGAATTCTTCCATGCAGCTCATACGTTTCATCCTTTCTCCTGAATTTATTTTTTGGTAACGAACATATCGGCCCGTACCGTTGTCTTTTTGTGAATCAACTCGGCATCGACATATGTTTTTTCAGTAAAGCCTTTTCGATCTTTTCCTGATGCAACCGTTTCTTTTCATAGGCATCTCCAAGTTTCTCCAGCAGGGTCTCTATCTCGATCGGCTTCATCAGGTAATCGAAGGCGCCCAGTTTCATCCCTTCGATTCCTGATTCCACTGATGCGTGTCCGGTCAGGAGTACCACTTCAACGAGTGGCTTGAGATTGCGAATACGCCGCAAGGTCTCAATGCCGTCCATTTCCGGCATCTTCACATCGAGCAGTACGACATCCGTGCGGGAATGTTCAAGGATCTCAAGGGCTTCTCTGCCATTCTCTGCACCTTGGGCATTCACTCCGCGTTTAGCGAGAATTTTCACGGTCAGATCGCGAAACTCCTCCTCGTCATCTACCACCAGAACATTGAACTCTTTCATTGCCCTTCTCCTTGTAAACGTTTTAAACAGAGGTGATCTGTGCTTTTTATCCCTGCTCGCCATAGCTGCTTACTGGCAGTGAAACGGTAAACAGCGCACCTCCACTCTTCTTGTTTTCAACAGTAATGGCCCCACCCAGTTTGCGGATAATGTCGTAGCTGATATAGAGTCCGAGACCGGTGCCCTTGCCGGGATCCTTGGTGGTGAAAAACGGATCGAAAATCTGTTTGATGTATTCAGGTTTGACTCCGGGGCCATTGTCGGCAAACTCGACGACTAACTCAGAATTTCCCCGGAAACGGGTACAGATCTCGACCCTGCCACCATGGCCGGCGGCATCCATGGCGTTATTGAGCAGATTGAGAAACACCTGCTGGAGCTGCGGCCCGTCTGTCATGATCAGGGGGAGATTGGCGGCGAGCGTTTCAGCGATGGTGATGCCGCAATGACCGGCTTCATGTTCGACAAATGAAACGGTTTCGGTTATCAGGTCATTGACATTCACCTTCTCCTTCTGGCTTGCCAGCTTCCGGGAAAAACCGAGAAGCCGGTGGGTTATGGCGCCAGCCCGTTTTACGTGGTGTTTGATCTGCTCGACGGCTTTGGTGTACTCCCCCATATTCTTGACAAGGTTTGCGTCTTCATCCGGTAATATCTCCCCGATCCACTCGGCCTGGGAACCGATCATTTGCAGCGGATTGTTTATTTCATGGGCAATCCCGGCTGCCAGGCGACCGATGGTCGCCATCTTTTCCACCTGAACAAACTGCAGACTGAGAGCAGCATATTCCTTGTCGGCCCGTTCAATAGTGCGTGATAAAGCGAGGCTTATCATGGTAGCCGCGGCCATGGACAGCAGGGATATGACGATCACCGTGAGAAGGATGCGATCCCTCAGTCGCAGATAATAGCCAAGTGAATCCAGTATATTGGCTCTCAAACAGAGCAGCCACTGGCCCTTGGCTATCCAGCGCGCGGTATAGATATCGGTGGAAGTTATCAGTGAGGTCGATGGGCTGTCGGAAGAAATGAGCCGTCTTTCGGTTTCGGAAAGTTCTGTTTTTCCCTGCAGGCTCGGTGTTTGCAGTGCTCCATGGCGGTTGACAATAAAAGCGTCTCCCTGCGGGCCGAGCTGGGCTGAATGGAGAAGCGCGTTGAACATGCTCGAATTGATCGTTGCCCTCAGGACGTAGCTTTTCAGCGGATCGGTGACAGCCACAACGAAATGCGGCGTGTCGCGATAGCCGGTGAAAAGGTCGCTGACATGAACGCCGCTGATCAGTGTCTCGGTAAACCACGGCACATCTTGGTACATCTTTCCGGCGATTTTTGAGCGGTAGGGTCCGACATAGGCATGCTGCTTGCCGGAGACATCAATCACCTGCAGATCCACGAAGTCTCCCTGGTGATTAATGGACAGGAATAACCGCTCGACGTTATGCGGATCGAAAAAAAAGTCCTGTGGATAGAGTGAAACCAGCGTGACGAGCAGGTTGATTTTATCCTGAAGAAAAAGCGAGATTACCTCTGCCCGGTGTTCAGTGGTGCTGGTGGCCAGTTCCTTGAGTTTGATAATATTGGTCTCCTCAACAGAATCCTTCATGATCCAGGCAAAGCAGACGATCGGAAGGACACTCAGGCAAAAAAAAGCGAGGAGCAGGCGCGTGGTGATTGCGGTGTAGTATTGTTTTTTTCGTTCCATACCGGCTCGCTCAGGCATCAAAGGCCAGGTGTAATTGATGGTTCAATTGTCTGAGAGGCGACGAATTACTGACAACAAGATGTCTCGGTGGGACCGTGAGCTCGGAAGCTACTGAATGCCTGATCGCATCATCTACCAGCAGGATGGTCTTGAGGGGCTGCAGGTTGGAAATAAAAAACAAGGTGTTGGCGATTGCCTGGTTAAGAGACCTGAGAAAGAGAACAACGACATCAGGAGACAAGGCAAGTATGGAAAGATCGGCCGGCTTGCCAGGGATGGATGTCTCTACCAGGACGTTGCAATGTTCGGAGAAATATCTGCAGATCACATCGAATTGATCGATATGCTCGAGAAATTCATATTCGTGAGTGGCGATACAGAGAATTTTTTTGGTCCCCGGCGGCAGCAGCAGCGACGGCACCGGCATACTGTTTTTAACCAGGAAGGAGATAAGTCTTGAAGCATCCACGGAATTTTCATTGGTTTGATCAGTGGCCGGTGTCATGGTGCGCAACCAGTTTTGAACCTTTGAGGAGGTCGTGCCGCATGCTGCGGCTACCTCTTCCAGAGACAAAACCCTCGGTCTGCTCTGTATGTTGCGGTACCATCCTCTCATGATGCCTGCCCCTCACTGGTCAGATTGACGGTAAATGGGTTCCAATCTTATGGGGGCATAAGCAACTCACATGCCATTTGGAGCAACGGCTGGTGAAATGCACGTTTTCCGCCACCATCAGGCCGTTGCAGGCAGCAGGGGAGAGGGGAAGGGTTTTCCGGTCCGGTTGGAGAAATGCTTCAGTGCTTCAGGGGCGTCCGAATACTTAACAGGGAGTAAAAAAAGCTGACAGGTGCATCATGTCGCAGGGTAACGGCCGCCTTGGCGATACACCGCCGGGCGCTGATCTTTGGCTATGATCGTGATGCTATTCCCGGCATGGCGACGTTGCGACCGGCTAGAGTGAGCTGCCGACCAAAGCAACAAGCGGCTCGCCGATGAGATGCCAATAGGGAAGCGCGACAAACAGAGCCACGAGACTTGTCACCAGTGTCATCAGGCAGCCAAACCAGAATATCTCACTGGTACTCAGATATCCCCGTTCATAGACCACCAGTGAGGAGGCACTCTGGGCCGGATAATAGAGGACGCCATCTCCTGCAATCATTACCAGCAGACCACAGACAACGGGGTTCAGTCCGATGAGAAGCGCGATCGACATGGCTATCGGAATGCTTACGGCCAGAAAGCCGGTGATATTGGGAATCAGCAATCGAACCGGTGCCGCCGCCAGCAGGAGAATGACGGCCACGACAAACGGTGATTGTGAAAAAACAGGCAAACTGTCGACCATCAGGCCGGCCAGCCAGGACCCGGCCCCGCTTTTGATCAGCGCGCTTGCCAGGGACAGGGAAGAGGCGATGACGAAGAAGTTGTTCCACCCCAGATTTTTCTCGAATTCCCGCCAACTGATGACACCAATGCCGGGTGCGAGCAAACACATCCATGCCGCCAGGGCGGGTATAGCCGGGTTCAGGTGATGTATGGCATCGGTTAACCAGAGCAGGGATGCCCCAAGGGTGATCGCGATGGTTTTTATTTCCGCCCTGGTCAGTGCCTGAGCTTTGCTGTCCGGTACCGGGGCCAGCGGGATGGAAAATCCCTGCCGATAGATCAGGTAAATGAGTGCTGATCCGAGGCTGAGAAGCACCAGATACGGTACCAGCATGAGCGCCAGCCAGCGGCTCCAGGATATGCCGCCGACCAGGGCGGCTGCGACAACGGGCGTAATGCCGCCGGTCAGGATGACCGTTGATGCCAGCCGGTTAATGGAATTCAGCGACATCATGATGGCCTTTGCCAGCGGCGCCTCTTTCGGTACCTGGCTGAGCGACAGGGCCTGTTCATAGACATGTACCAGGATTCCGGTCCGGGCCGTTGCCGACGGCAGGAGCAAGGTCAGCAGCGGAAAGGAAACGAGAAGATGGGTGTAGAGTTTCAGCGGGCTCTGGCGGCAGCGGCGCAGTGAAAACCGGGCGATTCGTTCGGCGAGGCCGCTTTTCTGCACGGCAAAGCCAATGGTAAGGACCGCGATCAGGAAATAGGGAACCGGTTGGGCGAATCCAGTCAGGGCCTCCTGGAAATCATTGACTCCTCCCGAAAGCATGAGCAAGACAACGAGGAGCATCGCGGTAACACCCATCGGCAGGAGTTCGCTGCTCCAGAGGCCGATGGTGATGATGGCTATTGCCAGGACTCGCTGCCCGGCGACTGAAAGCCCGTCAGGCGGAGTCAAAGCCATGAAACCAAGGGCAGACATGACGGTAATTGCCATGACCAGCAGGCCGGCCCTGCTTGATTTCACGGTGCGTTCAACGCAGACGTTCCCGTCCATTCGAACACCATCCTGTACCGTTGAAGTGGATTCATTGTTCCCGGCACTGGCCGGTAAAACCGATGGCGACCGGCTGCCAACGATGTCCCGCCGGGAGCGCTCCAAGCGGGGCCTCTCGTCGGGCCGTAATCGCGCATCCCATTCAGAATACTCTATGATAAAGTTCTTCGCTTCGGCAAGCAGAACTGCAACTAAGAGAGATTTTCCTGCCCGGAACGATCCGATTGCCTTGCCGCTCGATAACTGTCGGACCTCCAGACGCGTCGCCGTCCCGCCGGATATTTCCGCCCGGGCCGTCAAGAGATGAATAATTTCTGTTCCGGCGAAATCTTGATCATTGAAGGTTGTGCCATGAAATGGTTAATTGTTGCTTTGTTTCCGGTCGGGGCTGCCGTCCTGATTTGTTCAGGACGGTCGTGACCGTTCGACCAGTGGTTTTCCAGCAGCTTTTGTCAGGGAGTCTACTTTGAGCAAGCAGT
Organism: Desulfobulbaceae bacterium; assembly: GCA_024643445.1. Classification (GTDB taxonomy): domain Bacteria; phylum Desulfobacterota; class Desulfobulbia; order Desulfobulbales; family Desulfocapsaceae; genus Ww85. Next base: position 5,180 of record JAHEMX010000099.1, read on the forward strand.
TGCAGCGCATAGGGTTTCTGGGGATGGTTTTTCTTTTCATCGCAGGTGGTTCAACCGCCAGCGCCGGGGAGCAAAAGCAGGAGACAGACAACAGGGAGAGGCGCCCGGAACAGACCTGGGGGGCGGCGGCGGGGCTGCGAACTGCCGCGAATATTTTCAATACGGACGACGGGGTCGTCAATAATGTCGTCACCTTATTATATTTTCAGGGAGAGCGGTTTTACCTGGACGGCCTGGAAGCGGGATATAAGGTGTACGAGAAGAGCAGCTGGCAGGCAAGCCTGCTGGCCCGGTTGCGTTTTTTTGATGTGCCTGATCAGTACCAGAACATTGTGCCGGGAGATACCGCCGACGTGGGCGGCCGCCTCAGGTATCTGTTCACCGAGAATAACCATGCCGATCTCGAAATACTCACCGACCAGTATGGCAATCTGTCCAGTAATTTCACGCTGGCACACGACTACGTGTCAGGCGGGCTTGAACTTTCTCCCTTTTTTACCGCCCGCCTGAAAAGCAGCGGCTTCAACAGCCGCTACTACGGTCTTGAGTGGCTGGGATACCCGGCAATTGACGGCGGACTTGATTTCCAGGTGGGCGTGGAGTTGAAATACCATCTCATCAGTAATATTTACCTTCTCGGTTCACTGAATGCCCGCTGGCTTGACAGTGCCGCCAGGGGTGCGGCGCCGGTGGATAGCGATTGGGAGAGCGCCGTTTTCGCCGGCATCGGGGTCTTCAATGAAGACCGGAAGACGCGCAAGCCGGATACGGGACTTCTGCCTTACCTTCGCCTCGCCCATGGCTGGGGGACCTATTCAAGCTTGGGGGAGCTGTTCACCGAGGGCTTTCAGCAGGATGAAGACGGTGCCCAGATGACCTCGGTGTTTTATGGCTACCCGGTGTCTGACACCCTCTTTTCCTTGCCGATCGAGGTGTATCTGACTTCAGGAGTGGGGCACCATTACAGCAATGATGTCCAGCAGAGCGCGCTGGAGTTTGTCGTCGCCATGAAGGGGTACTACACCATTCCCTTGCCGATACGGTTCCGTCTCGGCCTGGCGGAGGGCCTTTCCTTTGTTACCGAGGTGCCCAACATAGAAAAAGAGAAAAATGAACATGGCGGTTATGATACCAGCAGGCTGATGAATTATCTTGATATCTCGGTTGATTGCAATGTCGGTGATCTCTTCCGGTCCCGGCAGTTGGAAAACCTCTGGCTCGGGGTTGCCATTCACCACCGTTCAGCCATGTTTGAAGGCTCACAATTTTTCAACAGGATTTCGGGCGGGAGCAATTATCCGTCGCTTTACCTTCAGTACCATTTTTAACGGCGGCGATGGCTGGCTGCCCTGTTTTACCGGCAGCCGGAAACTACGGCAGCAAATCCATCCTGCTTCGACCTGATTGCCGCCTGCCCACCGAAAAAAGTTCCGTCACTTATAAGCGGAAACATAACGGTAATAGAGCGGGCTGATCCGCTCATTGTTTTTCTTCGTTGTAAATTCCTGGATTGGCCCGATTTTGCCTATGTCCCGGGCTATTCTTCCGTCTCCCAGATCGTTCCGGTCCGGGGATACGAGAATGAGCGGCCGGCCCTTGAACTGATCCGGCGTAAACCAGTAATCGTACATGACGGCCCCCTGTCCGAAGATAATATTCCTGCCGGCGGTTTCCAGAACCGGAGGGGGCTGCTTTCCGGCCCGCTCACCTTTTTCAAAATCGATGGTCCGGTAGAACGCCAGACCGCTGGCCGTTTTGTAGAGATCCATGCCGACAACGGCGGGTCGTGCGCCGGTCTCACGCTCGATTGTTCCCGCCAGCGCATCGACCTGAACACTATAATCCCGCCAGCCGAAAAGCGGACCTTTCTTCGGGTAGGCAATCCCGGGGATGCCGACGGAAAAGTAATGAAGCGTCACTCCGTAAGCCAGTAAGAAAAACACGATCGTTACCTTCCAGCCATTCAGGAGCCCTTGTTTCTTACCCGCCTTTCCGTCGTTCGCTGCGAAAGACAGGGTCGTCGCCATAAAGGGTATCGTCGCGAGCCAGAGCGGGCTGGTCCAGTTGAATTTCACCTCCTTGGTCAGGCTGAAGACAATGAATATGAAAAGCGGAACGCATGCCGATATGAAGGCAAAGGCATACTGGCGCCTGGCGGTCTCATTTTTCGTATCGATGAATTTCCTCCGCTTAACGAGAACGAGGAGTGCGGAAATAAAGCCGACCGGACTCAGCAGCACGATGATCGAGGCAAGAAGTTCGTGGGTGGAAAACTCGGACGATGATTTCAGGCGGTCCTGGGTCTGGAAGAGGAAAGAGGCCCATTCATGCTCGATGTTCCAGAGAATTACCGGAGAAAAAATGAGCAGGCCGAGGAGCGCGGCAGCATACGGATGCGGTTTCTTCAGCCACTTCCTGGCGCGTGTGTCGATGATCAGGAACAGCAGGAATGCCGGTCCCAGCAGGGCGATAGTGTATTTGGAGAACATGCCGAGACCGAGAAAAACACCGACGCCGAGCCAGCTTTTCCCGTCCATGTCAACCATCGCCCGGCGGGCAAAAAAGAGTGAGCCGGCCCAGCAGGCGATCAGCGGTGCGTCGGGGGTCAACAGCAGGCCGAAGGCTACAAAAGCCGGGACTACCGCCATGATGACCGCCGCCTGAAGGGCGGTATCGCGGCTGCTGATGTCCCGGGTATACTGATAGACAAAGAAGGTGGCGAGACACCAGCTGAGAAGGGCCCCGATCCGGATGCCGAACTCGTTGGTGCCGAACAGCATCGTTCCTCCCTTGATAAGAAGGGCGACCATCGGCGGATGATCGAGATAGCCGATATTGAGATGCTGTGCGTAGTTCCAGTAATAGGCTTCCTCCATCAGCGGTTCGAACGACCCGGCGAACAAGAGTCGCAGCGCCAGAGATACGAGAATGGCGAGCAGCAGACCCAGGCGGAAGCGAACAAGCCGGTTCAGGGGGCTCTCCTGCTGTTTTGGCAGGACATCCATGAAGAACAGGGAGATGACCGCAGCTGACAGGGCGGCAGCGGGGATTGCCGAAAAGAGTGTTTGTCCCCAGCCGGTATGCGGCGCGAGAACGAGCATCCCGGAGCGGAAGATCAGCAGCAGCAATGCCCAGAACAGGATGGAAAAGTTTCGTTTTAGGCCCGCATGAAAAACGCGCCGCGGGTACAGGAAATGCGCGGCAACGCCAATAACGGTTATTGAGCCGAGAAGTCCGGCAACCTGCGAGAACAGCAATGTCGCTCCAAGAGAAATGCCGAGGCTGTAGAGCAATACGTCCGAAAGCAATCCGCTGAGCAGCAGGAGCGTGAAGACGGATGGAAAATTGTTGGCTGTTGTGAAACCGCAGAGCCCTGCCAGTTGCAGGAAATACTCCTGCAGGATAACCATGGTCATCTTAGACTTGCCGGACTGCCGATCGTGAAACGTAATCGGTATCTCCGTTATCTTCAGGTTCTCTTGTTGTCTCAGGAGCAGTTCCAGGCAGATCTTATAGCCGGGAATCTCGTGCGTCATACCGAGCAGCAGTGCCTTTTTGACCGCAAAAAAACCGGACAGGGGATCATCGATGCCGGTCATGATCTGGGCGGGAAAGGAGGCAAGCTTCGAGGCGATTCTCCTTGTTATCGGCCATCCGGGCGTTGAGCCTCCCGGTGTATACCTGCTGCCGATGGCGATATCAGCAGCACCGTCGAGCACGGGGACAGCAAGGGCGGGAACCTTTTCCGGGGGATGGCTGCAGTCGCCATCCATAACGACAACAACCTCGTATCGGGCATTACCTGCTCCGGCGATGACGGCACTCGCCAGGCCCCGCTGCCGGTCGCGACAGATAAGGGAGACCGGAAAGTTTTTTGATAGATCGGTTATTTTTTCGCGGGTCCCGTCGGTGGAACCGTCATCGACAACGAGTATCTCTGCCGCGAGTGATGCCTTTTCCATCGCCGACAGGATATGTTCTATCAGTTTCTCGATGGTTCCGGCTTCATTAATCGTCGGGATGATGACGGATACACCGTTTATCTCCTCTTCCTGCATGATGCATTCTCCTCGGGTTCTCGTGTCGCTTCGTTCCGGTCCTGCGAACATAGCAGGTGGAGATGAAGATAGCATGAAGAAAGTGAAACCGCCGGTATATTGACGTGCCAAAGAGGTGATCCCTGCAAAAAAAAATGGGGTGCGGTGCGGTTTGCACGCTGCTATAAAGCACTGTGCGGATTTTTTTGAAGCGGCCCGAAGGTCGTATGAAGAACAGGAGGGGTATGCAATGAAGATTGTCGACATCAGGGAAGCGACGGTATCGATCGCCTCGGAAATAAGGAATGCCTATATCGATTTCAGCAGGATGACCGTCTCGATAGTGGCCATCGTTACCGATGTCATCAAAGAGGGCAAGCCGGTCATCGGCTACGGCTTCCACTCCAATGG
>JAHEMX010000581.1 GCA_024643445.1 Desulfobulbaceae bacterium
GCAGGTGAATAATCGAGCCAACATCATGGCCCTGAAGAACCTCGGGGTGACGCACATCATTGCAACCACCGCCTGCGGCAGTCTCAGAGAAGAAATCGACAGGGGGCACCTGGTCGTGCTCGATCAGTTTATCGATTTCACCAGGTTCCGGAAGAACACCTTCTTTGATTCGTTTGCACAGGGCGCGCGACATACGGCAATGGCACATCCTTTTGATGAAACGATCAGAAGAAAGCTCTACACAGGCGCCCGGGACTTGGGTCTGCCGGTGCATCCGGACGGTTGTGTGGTGACCATCGAGGGACCCCGCTTCTCCACCGTCGCCGAATCAAAGATGTTTCGCCTGTGGGGAGCTGATGTTATCAACATGTCAACAGCCCCCGAAGCGATGCTGGCCAATGAAGCCGAAATCCCCTATGCTGCCGTCGCCATGTCGACCGATTACGATTGCTGGAAAGAAGACGAGGAGCCGGTGACCTGGGACGAGATTCTCGCCGTATTCAAGCAAAACGCTGACAATGTCAAGCGACTGCTCAGCAGGGTTATAGCAACATTCATTTAATATCAGGGAAAAGGGGGGCATGTGAATAATCTGAAACAGATCGTACGCAGCATTCCAGGCTGGCCGATCGAGGGTGTTATTTTCAGGGATCTGACGACCCTGATGAAAGATCCCGGTGCCATGAGCGAATCGTGCAATATCCTCTATGAGCGTTACAGAGACAAGCAGATAAACAAAGTCGTCGGCATTGATGCCAGGGGCTTTGTCTTCGGAGCAGTACTGGCATATAAGCTTGGCGTCGGCTTTGTTCCCGTCCGGAAAAAGGGCAAACTTCCAGCGGAAACCATCGAGGAGTCCTACCACCTGGAGTATGGTTCAGGCACGCTGGAAATTCATAAAGATGCGATCAGCGCGGGAGAGAAGGTGGTAATCGTCGATGATCTGATTGCCACCGGCGGGACCGCCGGAGCAACCGTCAACCTGGTGAGAAAACTTGGCGGTGCTATCATCGAATGTGCTTTTCTCATTGAACTTCCGGATCTCAAAGGCAGAGAGCAGATCAAGGACTGTGCTGTCTATGCCATGATGGAGTTTGAGGGAGACTAGCTGCCGGAGGTTGCTCCCTTTGCAACTGCGGCGAGGGAGACTTCAAGACGTAGAAGCCATGGTGCTGTCACCCTGCCGATGTTCCCTCCCGCAAGCAGATAGGTCAAAAGACCGTGACGGTGACGCATATCCGAGGGCAAAGTCTTTTCATGTCTAAACAGCTGTCCTGCGAGTTCGCCTGTAACGGTGATCGGCTGCGCCTTTTCCGAATCGGGGCTGACCGGTACGAAAAAGTCAGTTATCCGCAGAGGTGCGGCATCTATTCGGAGGTGGAAACAAGAGATACCATCTTCCACTTCAACCTCAACCATGAAATAATCAGGGCTGCAGGTAAAGGCAAGAGCTGGCCTCACCCGCAGGAGTGGCTCAAGCGAACAGTCGGAAACGATTGGATTTACTACTCTACCGGGGGCTACACTGGAGTCTTTGAAACCACCGGTGAATTTTATCTGCCCAACCTGCCCTATCCAACCAACAAATTCATGGGAGGGAACCCCTTTCAAAACCCCGCAGTTGAGCACCTGATGAAGAACTGGCATCCGCTGCTTGCAGAACTCAGAGTCCGCATTGATTCTGCACCGGCTGCGATACTCGATTTTGTCGATACACTCCTCGCCAATGGCCCGGCCGCGCTCTCGGAAAAAGCCGAGAGGCTGGCACGTATCAATGGAGGCCGGGTATCGGTCCTGCCTCCCGATACCCGGCATGTCGATTACAACGTCATCCCCGTGTCCGTCTCCTCTGGCTGCCTGCATAAATGCCGGTTTTGCCGTGTCAAAAACAATGTCCCGTTTTCAACCAGAACCAGCCGGGAAATTACTGACCAGATAGAACAGTTGCGCACCCTTTACGACCGCGATCTGGCTAACCAGAACAGCATATTTCTTGGTGACCACGACGGCCTGCAGGCTGACCCCGACCTGCTGGTTTTTGCCATAGAAAAAGCGCAGGACGTGTTGCGGCTCTGCAACTCTGACAGTGCATCGATGAGGGGAAGCAACATCTTCCTTTTCGGCTCAGTGGCCGCTCTGCTGGGGGCTCCGCCGTCACTTTTTACCGCTCTGGAACAATTGCCGGGGAACAGCTACATCAATATCGGCCTGGAATCAGCCGACCAGGAAACGCTTGATTATCTCGGCAAACCGCAGAGCAAAAATGAGGTCATGGAAGCTTTCGATCTCATGCAGGAGATCAATCGGAACTATAAAAGTATCGAAATGACGGCGAACTTTGTTATTGGTGACATCCTGTGCCAGAACCACTATAATTCTCTGTTGTCGCTTGTCAGGGACCGGATACCACGAACGACAGGCAAGGGTTGCATCTATCTCTCACCGCTGGAGAATAAAGATGTATCACGCTGGCGATTGTTCGACTTCTACCGCTTCAAGCGACTCAGCCGGCTTCCGCTTTTTCTTTACCTGATACAGCGGCTTTAGTGGCTGGCCGATCCGTATACAAATTCTCACCGAAGGACATAACCAATGCTAGATCACGCTGAACCC
>JAHEMX010000582.1 GCA_024643445.1 Desulfobulbaceae bacterium
CATCCGGGACCATAGGTGTTGAAAATACGGGCGATTTTTATCTGCAGGCCGTGCTGGCGATGATAGTCAAAAAAGAGGGTCTCGGCACATCGTTTACCCTCATCATAACAGGCCCGTATACCGTTCGGGTTGACATGCCCCCAGTAGGACTCCGTTTGCGGATGAACCTGCGGGTCGCCATACACTTCGCTGGTGGAAGCCTGAAAGATCTTCGCCTTGATACGTTTGGCCAGGCCGAGCATGTTTATGGCGCCATGAACCGATGTCTTGGTGGTCTGGACGGGATCGAACTGATAATGGACCGGCGAGGCGGGACAGGCGAGGTTGTAGATTTCGTCCACCTCGAGATACAGGGGAAAGGTAACATCATGGCGGATCAGTTCGAATAGCGGGTTATCAAGTAGGGGAAGGATGTTCTGCTTTGAACCGGTAAAGAAATTGTCAATACAGAGAACCTCATGGCCCTGGTCAAGCAGTCTCTGGCAGAGATGCGACCCCAAAAAACCGGCACCGCCGGTAACAGCAATTCGTTTTGCTGAGAACATTATGATAATCTCCTTCAAATGGCCTGGTTCCCAGGCCTGATCATAAATCTATCGAGAAAAACGAAGAAGCATATACCAATAGTGCGCAAAAGGCAAATAATGCGTGTTTATTCTGCCTGGCGGCTATTTTAGGACAAGACACTAGCTGGACAGAAAGAAGGCCGGATTCGGCTTCATCCAGCAATTCCCCGACAGGTCCCTCGTCCAGCAAAATCAGTTAAACAGATAGATATCGGGCCAGCAGTCGTTACCGGTGTGATAACTTATCCTGACCACCGTTGAGGCAGGTTGACCGATCGGCCAGAGAAAAATCTCGTAATCGGCCGTATCGTGTTCATGCCCTCCTTCACTCGCCCCGTAGACCAGGATATCGTCACGATTGCCAATTTTCGGGAAATACTCATGACTAAACGGGCCGGGGGCATCAAACCATAGCTCCTGGCGCAAGGTCTGCGGATCAATTTTAAACAGGGCGTTCTCCAATCTCCCGCCATGATCAATCTTGTACAGGTATCGATCCTCCGGCCCCCAGCTGAGCTGACAGCCGTTTCCGGATTCTCTGAGATCTCCATTCTTTTCAACAACCGCCGTCGCACGCATGGTTTCTCTCAGGGTAACGGCAAGCCTGGTGCCCCGGTGGCTGATGGCTGGTGTTTCCAGGACCGTTTCCGGCGGAACCGGAACTGAATCGCCTGATCTGAAAAGGATCCGTTCCTGTTTGCTCCTGACATCCAGCTCGACCACCTCGTTGCCATGCCGCTGATAGTAAACGGAGCTTCCATCGGCAGACCAGGTGGGAGTGTTCCCGTCTCTGGCAAGAAGCTCTTCCCTGCCGGACTCGAGATCGAGCATCCACACGCCCCAGGCATAAATATTCCGCTGGGAAACCCAGGGCTCACGGGACCTGGCAAAAACGATTTTTTTGCCGTCAGGTGATATTCGGGGATAGTATTCGCTGTGCGGATTCGTCGTCAGCTGCCGCAGTTTGCCATCCGGCAGTGAGTAGAGATAAATATCATGATTGCCGGATCTGTTCGAGCTCCAGACCAGAAAGCCGTTCAACCGCTGCAGAATATCGGTGCCGGAAAGATCTCCGGTGAGCACGGCCTGGCCCTTCTCCGGCGGCCGGATGGCACCCCGCTTCTTCACCGCCCGAACTTCATAAAGCAAAAAGAGAAGGGCCCCGCCAAGCAGGCAGCCGATCAGGACCCAGGCAGGCCATCTTCGCCTTCTGGTCAGTGCGGCGGCTGACCCTGCTGCCGATCGGCTTCGAAAAAGAAATAAAACCACCCCGGTCGCTCCGAGAAGATAGTCAATAACCTGACTGATGACATGCATTGCCAGCATAACGATGAATGACGCACCCCGGCTCGCTCCGAGTGCCACCAGGGCCAGCGTGCCCCCCGCTTCATAGGTGCCGAACCCCATGAAAGCGGGAACCGGCAGACTGGCGCCGGCCTCGCCGCTGACAAGGGCTGCCAGGACCGTTCCTACCCGTGTCGTCATTTCAGGAAACGGTGCGGCAACAACGCCAATAAAAAGACAATACAGCCCAAAGTATTTGGCTCCCCTGATACCAATCGACAAGGCCAGCACCTTATTCGTCACTCCCGCCCGCCTGGTGTCCAGCAGAGCCTTTTCAACGTTTACCAGAAAGGCCTGCACCCCGCCGGGCAATCCCCGCTGCAGCCAGGCAAAACGGCTGGCAAGACGATTCACGGCACCGAGCACCGGGTAGAGAAGCATCAACAGAAACACAATCAGAACGGCAAGAACAATGAGCACCCCGATCATCCAGTTTTGGAAATCCCCCCCCATCAATTGAACGGCTATCAACAGGACAATGAGGATGGCAAGCGCAATCAGGTCAAAGACGAAACTGATGGCAAGGGATGAGACACATGACTGGCCGCTTACCCGGCACCCCCGGTTCAGCATGGCGATATAACTGAGTTCACCGAGACGGGCCGGGAACATATCGACAAACATGTTCCGGCTCAGCGTAACCAGCAGGATATGAAACAGGGACGGAACCGTCTCCTCCGAC
>JAHEMX010000583.1 GCA_024643445.1 Desulfobulbaceae bacterium
CATTACCGACATTACCCGGGTCGGGGCGCTTACCGGCGGCACCATTACGCTGCTGACTCCGGTCGATGAAGTATGCTTTGCCGCGTGTGAAGCGCTCTGTGAAGAAGCGGATACCGAGACAGACATCACCTTGGATGATACGACGACAAAGACCTGTAAAGATAAGTGCCTGGTACTCTGCGCGGTGCCGACCGTCGACAAGCGCGGTGTGGTCTATTCGGTTACAAGCAATCCCGAATACGAGGATACCGGGACCGATACCGGAACTGATACCGGAACCAATACCGGAACCAATACCACTACCAGTGCGACGGACACCGGAACTCCTGCCGATCCGACAAACCCGATTGGCACGGACAATTTTTTCAACTTCGATAACTATTTCGTCAATAGGGGCCAGACCGATGACGGTGACGGGGTCGGCGATTACAGCAGCGAGATCGCCGATGTCAACCCGCAGACGACCTATTATGTAAGGGCCTACGCACTGCTTTCTGACGGCACGGTGATCTACGGCAAGGAGAGTCTGTTCAAGACCAACGACGCCTGCTTTATCGCCACGGCCGCCTTCGGCGGAATCGATGATTTTGGTGTGCGGGCCCTCCGCCAGTTCCGGGACCGCTACCTGAAACCGTATGACTGGGGACAGCGGTTCATCCGGACCTACTATCACCTTTCACCGCCGATCGCCGATCTGATCGCCCCGTCGCTGCCGCTGCGGGCGCTTGTTATCCTGCTGCTGCTGCCGGCGGTGGCCGGTGCGATGTTTATGCTGTCTGTCCCTCTTGCACTGAAATACACTCTGCTGCTGATCATTCTTGCAAGGATTTGGAACTTGAGAAAACGAAGGATGTTTGCCATATGAATAAAAAAAGCGCGGCAAGGGAGCCTTTCCACGGCTCCCAGAGAGGTTTTACGCTGATAGAACTGCTGGTGGTGCTGATTATTATCGGCATCCTGGCCGGTTATATCGGACCCAAGATCATGGGCCGCCCGGAAGAGGCACGCCGGACCAAGGCCGTCCTGCAGATCGGCGGACTCGAGACGGGGCTGAAGATGTACAAGCTCGACAACGGCGTTTATCCGGCGACCGAACAGGGGCTTCAGGCGCTCATCGAAGCGCCGTCGGCGGGCAGGCTGCCGCCGAAATGGCGGGATGGCGGCTACCTGGAGGCCCGAAAGGTGCCGAAAGATCCCTGGGGCGGTGATTTTGTCTACCTGAGCCCCGGGCTGCATGGGGATTTCGATCTCAGTTCCTATGGCCCGGACGGAGAGCCCGGCGGCGAGGGTGAAAACGCGGACATAAACAACTGGGAGATCGAATAAAATCGCCTTGCCGGGACACGATTCCAGGAGCAGCAGAAGCCGCACGCGGCGCGACCGGCAGCAGGCCTTTACCCTTATTGAACTGCTTGTTGTGCTCGTCCTGCTGTCGATCATGATGGCGATCAGCATCCCGCGCTTTCGCACGACCATCCTCAGCGATCCCCTCAAATCCTCCGCCCGCCAGCTCATCGGCACGATCCGCGAAGCCCGGCAGCAGGCCGCCATCAGCGAGAAGGGCTGTTTCCTCACCATTACCCTGGAAGAGCGCAAATTCGATCTGCTCTGCCCGAAAACCCCCACAGGAGATGTAGAGGTAAAAGAGGAAGAGACCGCCTCGGACCGTTCCCTCGTGCTCCCCGACAGGGTGAGCATCAACTCGGTCTTCAATGGCAGCGGCACCCGTTTTGCCACGGGGGAGGTGACCTTGTGGATCAATCCCCAGGGGTTGATGGAGCCTGCCATCATCAACCTCGGCAGCGATGGCAAGGAGATCGGCCTCGATATTGCCCCCTTCATCTCCGAGATTCGCCTGTCCGATAAATATCTGCAGCCGGACGATGATACCGGAGTGGCGCGGTGATGAGTGATCTCAACAAAAAAAGTACTCCCCCTTCCCTTCCCGGCCCGGCCGCCGGCAACCAGAAGGGTTTCACCCTGCTCGAGGTGATGGTGGCCGTTGCCATCCTGGCCATCGCGTTGACCTCCCTGCTCGGCAGTCAGAGCCAATCCATGTTTGCCGCCACCGAGGCGGATTTTGCCTTCGCCTCATCACTGCTGGCCCGGCAGAAAATGGCGGAAATCCTGACCAGCGGAGAAGCCCCGACCGATGCTTCCGGGGACTTCGAGGACAGCCGGCCCGGTTATTCCTGGAAGGTCGAGGTGGTCGGTGCCGATTTTACCGAAACAGAACTGCTTGCCGGTACCGAAGACCTGCTGCGCCGCATCGACCTGACCATCTACACCGACGGGGAGCGCCGGAGTTTCACCCTGACTCGCTATGTGCTGGCCGGAGGAGGGAGGTGATGCTGCCCGGGGACGCTGCCGCTAAAAAAGGATTCACTCTCCTGGAGGTGCTGATCGCCATCAGCATTTTCTCCATCGCCGTGTCGGTGGTCTATGGGCTCTATGCGGCCATCATCGCCAACGTGCAGCATGCCGAGGACCGGACCGTGCAGAATGAGCGGGTGCAGATTGCCTTTGAGCGCATCGGCAGCGATCTCTCCGGCCTTTACCGCGGAAAGCAGGGTTATCTGCTGGGCCGGGAC
>JAHEMX010000584.1 GCA_024643445.1 Desulfobulbaceae bacterium
GGAAAACCGGCAGGGAACCCTGTACAACCTTGTTGGTTTTCAGACAAAACTGACTTACCCGGAACAAAAGCGCGTCTTCAGGATGATACCGGGTCTGGAGCATGCCGAATTTGCGCGACTGGGTTCCATCCATCGAAACACCTTTATCTGTGCCCCGGACATCCTGCAGCCTACCCTGCAGACGAAAAAACGACCTGAACTGCTGATCGCAGGGCAGCTCAGCGGTGTGGAAGGCTACGTGGAATCGACAGCCATGGGACTTCTTGCCGGCATAAACGCTGCCCGGCTGGCAACAAGGCGCAACCCGGTCATTCCACCGCCGGATACCGCCATCGGAGCACTTATCACCCATCTGAGCAGCACCCCGTCGGAGCTGTTTCAGCCATCCAATGTTAATTTCGGGCTCTTTCCCGCGTGGGAGAAAAAAGTAGCGAAACGACTCAGGGGGCATTTACGGGCTGAGCGGTCGGAGATCGCCCTTGCCGAGTGGCTGAAAAGCTGGCAGTAGGCTAGCTGCCCTCCAACTCCCTGAACCCCCAGAATGGGTAATCCAGTTGATAGGTAGCGACAAGACCGGGGCTGTGTTCACGACTGGCGACCAGCCAGAGGTTATTATTTCTCTCCGAGCCAGCGGCCGAGTCCTGATGGCTCCATTCGGGAAAAATAACCAGGGCGTTGTCAGCGCTGTATTCGATGTCACCGGATCCCTTGAATACCCCCATGTGCGGGGTCTCCCGGTATGATCCGTTCTCACCCCGTGAGAGTTCGGATATTACCAGAAATGATACCCTCATTTCATCGCGCATCGATTCAAACTGCCTGAGCCAGGCATCAATCCCGGTCCTGCGCTCGTTGAAATCCTTGAAAGGCAGTTTATGCAGACTATCGATGACCACGACGGTATATTCGCGCTGGGTTTCATGCCGTATGAAATCAATGTGCCGGCGCATGATTTCCGGTGTCACCTTGCGATCATTGACCACCCGGAACCAGGTCAATAATTTCTGGAACTCCCGGCAGGCAGATTCGTAATGCCGTTTCTGCTCCCCGGCAAAAGAAGCGGCCCGCAATTCATTTACTTCAATTCTACTGAGACGGGCCATGGTCCGCTGATAGATCTTCTGACGGCCGTTCTCAAAATCGTAATAGACAATCGGTACTTTTCTGCGGGCCATCTCTGTTGCTATCTGGATCAGAAAGCAGGACTTTCCGACTTTGGGTGCGCCGCCCACGACATTGATGCCGTGAATTCCCTCGATGGCCTTATCAAGCCTGGTGAAACCTGACTTCAACCCCTCGTAGGAGGATCCGAGCTGATCATTGAGGGTTTCAAAAAAACGGTCGTGTTCCCGCTTCGGGCTGGAAAAAGGAGAAAAAGCCCGGGAATTTCGGGCCATGGAGATGACCCGTGCACTGAACTCACTGCCGGTATCCCGTGCCAGCTGCCAGAGGCTGTAATTACGGCTTAACCCGGCAGGCCAGTTGAGCAGACGCACCTTGTGCCCGACACGCGAGGCAAAGGACCGGGCCCTGATTTCCGATTCCGTATTGTTCACGGTTGCAATAAACAGTGTTTTCACAAAAGCAAAGCGCTCGGGATCGATACTTTCAAAAGCCTGACTATCCGGCACGGCAATGCCGGGCAGTCCCATCTGCTTAAGGGTCAGCAGGTTGTCCTCTCCTTCACAGAGCACGAGTGCCCCGTTTTCGCAGCGCTGGATATCCTGCACATTGAAAAGCCGGTATTGTTCTGCCGTAGCCGCATCATCTCCATGCCAGAAATTATCTTCAGGCCGATCCGGGTAGATGCACCGGGCAGAATAGCAATTGCCATCTTCCTGGAAATAGGGATAGACAATGTATCGGCCGTTATAACCGATAGACAGCTGGTGAAGTACCGATTCCGAGATGCCGCTGTCCTGGAAATGATTAATGATCCGGTCGGTCAGGTTCTCCTGAAATTTCCGTATCTGCTGATTGATGGAACGAACCGGGAAATCAACTTCCTGGAAAAGGTATTCACGGTCCGGATCATATCCGGGTACCTCGGCCGGATCTATTTTGGCAAGAGAAGCGTACCAGAGAGGAAAGCCGCCCGACACGCACTGGTTAAGGCAGCGAAAGAAACCGTGAAAGAAGCCTTCCCTGTTGATGGTGACCGTCAGCCGTTTGCTGCCGTCAAGCCCCTTTTCATGGCAAAAAGGGCAGTCTGCGACATAGGTGGCTTTATCAAGGACACCATTGACCAGGTGCTTTTTGTAAAAATCGAAAACCGCTTGAGAGTAATCATTCATGCTCTTTTACTGAACACTTTTCCGGCCTCCGCCTGTCCGCAGAAAGACGCAGGCCTGCGGTGTGACGGTTAGCCGTCGGCTTAGGCATTCGTTTTGATAATCGCCTGGAGATGGGCTGAGATTAAATCTTCAATGAATTTTACATGGACCGAATATTCATTCTCTACGTTTTGTCTGCTTCTCACGGCAATGATCGAACCAAGTACATCCTTCTGTCTCCCCACGGCACCTTCCATGGCAACCATGACCCGAATCTTGCGGCCAAGCATGACACGGGCATGTTTTTTCTGGG
>JAHEMX010000100.1 GCA_024643445.1 Desulfobulbaceae bacterium
CGCTGGCTGGTGATCTGTTCTTGGCCAGTTTCAGCAGCAGAGCGCCATAATCTTTCTTGATCCTTTCCACAATCGCATCATTATTTTGCTGTGATCCCGGTATGTTTTCATCTTTCAGCGAGACAATGGCATAAATGCGATCGAGATGATTCTGATCATGAATAATTGCGGTATTCACCGAATAGGTCGAGTATATTTTCTCCCAGAATTCAACATTTTTTGAAATGACAGGGTATTCAGGGAATGCAGCAGGATCTGCGTTGATCGAGGCAATGCAGACCATTGGCAGCAGCAGAGAGAGCAGCAGGAACTGCCATGTCAGCCGGGTGTGGAAGCGAAAATACTGAGTCAATATGGTCATCGGGGGATTACATTCTGCACGTACTTCTCAAAATAGATGAAGGAGCCATGAGTCTCATAATGCTCATCCTGCGGGCTCTTGGAATAGGACATGATGCTGTTTAACGTATCGTGTAAGGACAGTCCAATTCTAATGCAAATTAATGGAATAACAAGGAGAGAGTGTGTACAAACCGATATTGGCAACACTCGGTTACGTGATGTCGCCGGACAAACAGAGAACTTTACTTGTACATCGCAACAGACGCCATGATGATGTCCACTACGGCAAATTTAACGGGCTTGGCGGGAAAATGCAGCCCGGTGAACATATCAATCAGTGCCTGTCGCGTGAAATTTTCGAGGAAGCGGGAATCAGGTGCGGCACTGTTGTACTCAGGGGGACTATTAACTGGACGGGGTTCGGTCCCAATGGTGAGGACTGGTTCGGATTTATTTACCGCATAGATACCTTTAGCGGCAAGCCCTTCCGGCAAAACGAGGAAGGGGAGCTTGTCTGGTTTCCTGTCAAGGAGTTGCTCAGCCTGCCGATGTGGGAGGGTGATAAATATTTCCTGCCACTGGTGTTCGACGATGATCCGGGAATGTTTCACGGCTTTATGCCCTACCACGACGACCAGCCGTTAAGCTGGGACTATACCCGCTCATAGCCAGGCCTGCAGGCAAATCGAGGGGAGGACAACCGGGGTATTTGCTGTTGCACCGTGCAGGCGGCATGGTATAGTTATCACTATCAATCGAATTATCAGAGGAAAGGATATAAGGATATGGGCAGCGATAGCGAGTTGATTCGTCTTGAAGCGTATGTTGGGCGGCTGCTTGATGAGTTTTCACATCTGAGAGCGGAAAAACAGCAATTGGAGCAGCAGCTTCAAGAACAGCAGGCTGAGAACAAGCGTCTGAAGAAGGCGCTCGATTCGGTTGACAGTGAACGGACGGATATCTGTGGTCGGGTGAACTCCCTGATTGAGCGGCTTGAGCGCTGGGAATCAGAGCTGGAAGGTGATACCCCGGACGATGCCTTTTTGGAGCAGAAAACGTCTCGTAACGAGGCTTTGGACCAGACGCCCGGCCAGGAAAAAAGGGCGAGAGCCGAAGAAGCCGGCACCGCCCAGAAAAGATTGTTTAACACCTGAATTATGAATAATCCTGGCGCAGCCCGGTGATGTGCAGGCTTTTTTCCAGGATCGTGGGAATTGGGTCTTATCGTTTTTTAGGGAAGCAGGAGCGCGTAAGGTTATGCCTGAGTCGGAACGACTGGTAAGATTTCATTTGCTGGGACAGGATCTTGCCTTTTATACCGCTTCATCGGAAGAAGAGGTAGAGCAGATCCTCTCACTGGTACGGCAGCAGATCGATGTCAATAGCAATCAGTCTGGAGGAAAGGGGACGATTCCGGTGCACAAGGTTGCGGTGATGACCTGTCTGAATCTTGCGTCCAGGTATCTGAAGTTGGAAAGCGAATTTGAGAGTTACAAGATGAGCATGGAACACAAGCTTGGATCATTGAACGAAAGGCTGGATATAATCCTGGCTGCAGGAAAATAGGAGCCTGGAAGTTTTGACTTTAGTTTTTAGGAATATCTGCTAAAATGTAAGTAGTGACAGTCTCATTTTGTTTTTTATAGTAAAAACATGATACTAACGGGCATTCATAGTGTCCGTTCTTCCTGAGAGGCGAGAATGACGTCACAGGAAGGTACCGTTTTTCCCTGCGCTGTTGGTGATTTGTAGTGTTGTTGAGCCAACTCTCATTTTAAGGGATCTACCACTATCATCAGATGGGAAGTCCAACGATTTCGCTGAGGTTGATATGCGGATCCCACCTATTTCGATAGGTTTAACGTGTCCTACAGACACGGCAGGGCGGGGAAATTTTTTCTCTACGATGATCGGCAAGGAGGCCGGTTGTCGTTTTAATATAGAGGTAGTCAAAAGGTCCGGGAAATAAAAGCCGGATCTTGTTTGATTATCTATTTTGACGTAATAACGGTTGGTTACAGTGACTGCCCCGGAGTGGTAAGGCTGTAAAGAAATGTAACAGGTGTCCATCAGCTCAGGCGATTATGAGATCGGCAACATGGCCTGCCGATCTGGTGCACAAGAGACTTGTAATTGGTCTTCGCCGGTGTGGCTGATTTTAGATAAGTGCATGATTTCCTTCTTATCTTGTGTGTTACAGCTCGTGAAGGACAGAGTGGAACCGGGACTTCCAGTGCGAGTGCAGGGTTGCAGGAGCAGAACATGACATCTTATCTGATTTGAGGATGTGTACTACCTGTCAGTTCTTTATTGATTTCCTACCTCTTTTCCATTTTTCCGGGTAAGCCATTTTTCCCTGTAGTCTGCCGACATCCAGAGGATCGTTATATATGGACCTATTCAACCACCCTTCCATATTCGTCTTTGTCGGGTTGCTGGCCGGAGTTTTTCTCGGTTTTGTCATGCGGAAAAGCTTTCTCGAGGGTCATTCCCGAAATATCAAGGAGCAGGCCAAGCAGCTGATCGAAAATGCCATTGTTGAAGCTGAGCAGCTGAAAAAAGAAGCACAACTGCAGAGCAAGGAAGAAGCATACCAGGTCAAGCAGTCTGCCGAGGAAGAGCTGAAGGCGGACCGGCTTGAAATCAAGGAAGAGCGCCAGCAACTGAATATCAAGCGGGACCTGCTGAAGAAGGAGTGGGAAGGGTATGACCGGAAGCGCTCGCAAATTGAGACTGCAGGAGAAAATATCAAACTGCGGGAGCAGAAAATTGACGAAAAGTACAAAGAGGTAGAAAACCTGGTTGGTAAACAGCGCTATGAGTTGAGCCGGGTTGCCGGGTTGAGTCAGGAAGAGGCCAAGAAACTGCTCATGGCCTCCCTTGAAAGTCAGGCTCGGATGGAGGCAGCCAAGCGTCTTGCCAAGATAGAAAATGAAATGAAAATGGAGGCCGACCGCAAGGCAAAAAATATTATTGCCCTGGCAATTTCCCGCTATGCCGGTGATTACGTCGCGGAAAGAACGGTCTCCATGGTGCCCCTGCCTTCCGATGAGATGAAAGGCCGGATTATTGGCAGAGAAGGTCGAAACATCAGGGCAATAGAGGCGGCGACCGGCATTGATATCATCATCGATGATACGCCTGAGGCGGTTATCCTCTCCGGTTTTAATCCGGTCAGAAGAGAAGTTGCTCGTCTGGCTCTGCACCAGCTTATCAACGATGGACGGATCCATCCCGGACGCATTGAAGAAGTTGTTGAAAAGGTGACCAAGGACCTGGAAATAGAAATGCGTGAAGCCGGTGAGCAGGCAACGTTTGACGTTGGCGCCCATGGTGTGCATGTCGAGTTGATCAAGATTCTTGGCCGATTGAAATATCGGACCAGTTACGGCCAGAACGTTCTTCAGCATTCACTTGAGGTAGCTTTTCTCTGCGGTATTATGGCCGCTGAACTGGGTCTTGACGTTACCCTGGCTAAACGAGCCGGTCTACTGCATGACATAGGCAAAGCGGTTGATCACGAAGTAGAAGGATCACACGCTGTTATCGGTAAGGAACTGGCGAAGAAATATGGTGAGCAGGAGGAGATTGTCTATTCGATCGGCGCCCATCACGAAGACATCCCGCCGCAGAATGTTCTTGATGTGCTGGTGCAGTCGGCTGATGCGCTTTCCGGTGCGCGTCCCGGGGCGAGGAAAGAAATGCTGCAGAGTTATGTGAAGCGCCTTGAGGACCTGGAAGAAATCGCCAACTCTTTTGCCGGTGTGGAAAAGTCCTATGCCATTCAGGCGGGACGTGAACTGCGCATTATCGCGAATTCAGAACATATTGGTGATAGTGAGGCCATTCTGTTGAGCCAGGATATAGCCAAATCGATAGAGGAAAAACTGACATACCCGGGCCAGATACGGGTCACTGTCATACGTGAAACCCGAGCTGTTGAATATGCCAAGTAAATCCGGGTCGGCAGTTGCCGCCTGAGAAAGGATCGTTGCCTGTTATGATCGGAGTGGAAGAGCAACTAGAATTGATTGAACGGGGTGTCGTTGATTGTATCTCCCGTGAAGAACTGAGGAAGAAGCTGGAGCGAGCGATTGCAACCGGTGTGCCGCTGAAGGTCAAAGCGGGCTTTGACCCGACGGCACCCGATCTGCATCTGGGGCACACGGTTTTACTGCAGAAATTGAAACATTTCCAGGATCTCGGGCATGATGTTTATTTCCTGATCGGTGATTTTACCGGTTTGATCGGCGATCCTACCGGTAAATCGGAGACGAGAAAAGCCCTGACCCGTGATGATATCGCCCGGAATGCGGAGACGTATAAAGAGCAGGTCTTTAAAATTCTTGATCCGCAGAAAACCAAGGTGGCCTTTAACAGCGAATGGCTAGGGAAGCTTGATTCGTTTGACATGATTCGAATCGCCTCCGAATTGACCGTTGCCAGGATGCTTGAGCGGGACGATTTCAAGAAACGGTTCGAGAGCGGCCGACCGATATCCATCCATGAATTTTTATATCCGCTGATTCAGGGGTACGATTCCGTGGCGATGCATGCTGACGTCGAGTTGGGGGGCACCGATCAACTTTTCAACCTGCTCATGGGGCGTGACATGCAGCGCTCCCGTGGGCAGGAGGCGCAGATCGTCCTTACCCTGCCGTTGCTGGAAGGCCTGGACGGCGTGAACAAGATGAGCAAGTCCCTGGGCAACTACATCGGTATTACCGATTCAGCCAATGACATTTACGGCAAGGTAATGTCCATTTCCGATACCCTGATGTTGCGCTACTTTGAGCTGCTCAGCGATCTCTCGAGTGAGGAGATAGCCGGACTGCAGACACGTCTTGAGAGCGGCGAGATGCACCCCAAGACCGTCAAACAGAAGTTGGCCCTTGAGCTCACTGCCAGATTTCATTCCGCAAATGAAGCGTTGCAGGCCCAGGAAAATTTCGACAATGTTTTCGCCAGGCACGATCTGCCCGATGATATGATAGAATATACGATACCGTCAGGCGAGAAAATCTGGCTGCCGAAACTTTTGACCGATACTCAACTCGTTTCTTCAACCTCGGAAGGGAGAAGGATGATCGGACAAAATGCTGTCAGCATCGACGGAGAGAAGATTACTGATGCAAACTTCGAGGTTGAACCGTCCGGTACTGTCATTCTGAAGGTCGGGAAAAGACGGTTCTGCAGGGTTCGCTTCGAGTAACTGAAGAAACCGGCAGGCAAGAACAGGCAAAAGGCGTTATCCTTCAGGATAACGCCTTTTTTGTGCAATTTAATCCTGCCGGGGCAGGGGGATTAATTAATTGAGGAGGGTTCTGCAGCAGAACCGCACGATCCGCAAACTCCGGAGAATTCCACGTGGTGGCTGAGGATCTGGTAATCAGTGGCTGAGGCAGCCATTTTGTTGATCTCCTGCTGTACCGGCAGTTTGATGTCATCAACCTTGCCGCATGCGGTGCAGCGAATGTGATAATGCAGATCCGTCGTCGCATCAAAACGTTTCTGGGTACCGCCAACCTCAAGTTTGAGGATAAGCCCGCTTTCAGCCATTAACTCAAGATTACGGTAGACCGTTCCGAGTCCTATGCGGGGAAGCCGTCTACGGACCATGTCGTATACTTCGTTTGCAGTCGGGTGGGAAGTAACGCTCGCAAGCTCCTCGAGAATTACCTGGCGTTGGGTGGTGAGCCGCATCTTTGGCGGAAGATCAATCATTTCCATAGTGTTTTCCTGTGTTCTGGCAGTAAGTAATAAACTTTCTCATTATTATCATATCGAACATAATTAAAAATACAATTAAAAAGCAGTAATGCTGGCGGATGCGCTTGATATTTCCCCTGCGTTAGCAAACAAACAGAGAAAACGTTGATCCGATGGACGTTTTCTATCCGAGGAACGGATTAAAATAGCCAAATCTAAGAAATGGTGCTTCCCGTTTGACCGTTTCCAGCCAGCCCCTTATGGTGTGGGTCGGCTGCTCGGCCGGAAAATCAAGCGATCTCAGGTACCACTCAGGGTCAATGTTCAGGTTACGAAGTTGGATATAGTCGGGACGGGTTTGCGTAAGCAGATCAAGGAAACTGTTGGTTTCATCGATAGAGTCGGTAAAACCGGGCAAGATAAAATAATTGAGTGAAACAAATTTCCCTGCCGCTTTCATCACACGTATCGATTCTTTCACAGCAGAAAAGTCATAGCCATGGGGACGATAATAGCGGTTGTAATATTTCTGCTGAGCCGAGTTCATACTGACCCGAAGGCTGTCAAGCCCGCTGTGTGCCAGGCGATCGATAGCCTCAGGCTTGCTTGCGTTGGAATTGAGATTGATCGTGCCCGGTATTGCCTCACTGCGGATCATTCGTATAGCCTGTTCCAGGAGCTCGGCCTGCATCAGGGGTTCGCCTTCGCAGCCCTGCCCGAAACTGGCAATGGGCTGTTCTGCGCGTCTGAAATGGGTGAGTGCCACCTCAGCGATCTCCTGGGCTGACGGTACGAAGGAAATACGCTCCTGGGTCGACTGGCAGCAGCCGGAAGGCTGCAAGGATATGCAGCCGAGACAGCGGGCGTTGCATACGGGAGATGTCGGCAAGGGTGCCTCATGCCGGCCGAGAAAATAATTACGTGCAGCGGGGCAATGATAGGTAAGACAGCATTTCCCGAGATGCTGAATGAGCCGGTTGTTTCTATAGCGTTTGAGGAGTTTCTCCGTCTGCCTGTTTATAACCGGCTGCCTGAAGTGCTGATGCTCCTGGCGCTGGTCGGCGTCACTGCGAAACCCGGCAACCCAGAACCTGCCGTCATGCCAGCCCACCGCTGTATAGGCAAAGAGCGGCAGAAGGACCGCGTTTTCCCGGGATTGATAGGCTGCGGTTAGGATGGAGGTATGGGCAGGGGACATGAAAGCCGCAACCGCCTGAATCTTTTTACCTGGATAATCGGGATGTTCTTCAAGCAGCAGAGGATCTCCGGTGGCCGGATCAATGCCCACCGGCAGTCTGTCCGGCAGGGTAAAAAGTTCGCTGCCCTCCGGCAGGGCAATGAGATCCTCTAATTCAGGCCTGCTGTAACTGCCATGTGCCATACCGGCCATGGACAAAGGGGGGAAATCGCAGATAGTGCCTCGCTCGTCGCTATAGACGAGCGAGGGAACAGTACTGGGATGGGTCACTTCGGCCGGAGAACCTTGGTAATTGAATCGACTGCCCGGTAGATATCAATATCTTCACCGAAGATATCCTGGATATCGGGATGTTCGACAAGATCTTCAACGATGAACTGGGTCAGGTAAAGGGTAACAACGTTAGGGTCCTGAACCAGTGTTCGCAGGGGCGCAAGCTTCATCTGCAGATCAAAGTCCTCGAGCATGTGCAGCGATCTGAGCTGTTTCTCAATTGAGGAGCGGATGGAACTCACGGATGTCGTTTCAACGATGTTGCTGTCAATAAGCCGCTGCACGAGTTTTGTTGCCAAAACATCAGCATGATCTCTGGCAAAGATAAACATCTTCCTCCGTTCCTGTTCCCTTTTCCTGTCGATTGAGCGCACCGCTTTATCTGTAGCGCGGTTGGGATTGACATGCATTTTAGCCATATATCTCTCCAGACCTTTACGTCGCCTCAACCGGGAAATCGCTCCGGCAGACCACGTGAAAATCATTAAGTAACAAACGAAGATTAACAAAAAAAATGTTGGTCGCTCCTGTCATGAGCATGACCATGATACCACACCAGTATCGAACTTTCTAAACTATATTGCATGATTTCGAAAGAGTAAATATAGCTCCTCGTGAGTCCTGAAGAAACAGCAGAGCCTTCTGGAAAACGTTTTGAGCGGGACAGGGAAAAGAGTGCGCTGATCGACTCGTGGCAGGATTTGGCGGGAAGGGCGGTGTTGCAACCGGCCGACGATCGACTTGCGCTCAACCATTTCCATGATACCGGCGGGATTCTGGTTCGCAAGAAAATACAGCCACACTATTCGGTATAACTGAACAGAAACCAAAATAACACTTGTGTTTTGGTAATTTTTTTCTATATTTAAAGTCTTGAGGTAAGATAGGTGGGTTGTTAAGTAAAAACAAAAAATCGCGTAAATACGCAATCATTATCGGAATAAATTTCCAACAGGAGGTTCCAACCATGTTTAGCAGAATCCAGGCTCTCTTGCCTGCACTTATGATCCTCAGTCTTATCATGTTTTCCGGCTGTGCCAAAAAGAAGGCTGATGAAGAGATGAAGGCAGCCTCAGCCGATAAGGGCGCAATGGGCAAGGAAGAGTCGCTTGAGTCCAAACCTATCGGTATTTCCGAAGGCCGTACTTCTGACGGTATGCTGCCTGTGTACTTTGATTTTGATTCCTCTGACATCCGTGCAGATCAGGTTACCCGTATTGAGGTCAATGCAAAATTCATGAAGGGCAACACGGGGAAAACCATTCGTATCGAGGGGAATACCGATCCGCGTGGGACACGCGAGTATAATATGGCCCTTGGCGAAAGAAGAGCACAAAGTGCCAAAAAATATCTGATGAATCTCGGTGTCGACGAAAAAGGGCTGACCACGGTCAGTTTTGGCGAAGAACGTTTATTGATGCATGGACATGATGAATTGTCCTGGGCTCAGAACAGAAGAGACGATTTTGTGATTATGGATTAAGTCTCTCTTTCCTATTACCTGTTTTTATATCTCTCCATGCGGGCCTTTGGCCCGCATGGTTTTTCAAGGGGATTATTCATGTTACGAAGAACCTGTCTAGCGCTCATCTTTTCTATATGTTTTGGGTTTTCACAGCTGGGCACCATTGAGAGCCAGGCTGCTGATGTGAAAATTGGTGTCATGGATGTTCAGAAAGTTCTTGTCAACTGCACTGCCGGGCAAGCCGCCAAAGCACGTTTTGACAGCAAGATGAAGGAACTCCAAGGTAAGTTCAAGGGAGAGGAAGAAGAACTTGTCGCCATGCAGAGCGATATTGAGAAGAAAAGCTCCGCCTGGAGTGAAGATACGAAGCAGGCAAAAATAAGGGAATTCCAAAAGAAACGGCGTGAAGCCCAGGCCAAGGCCGAAGACGCGCGCTTTGAGCTAAAGGGAATGCAGGAGAAAGAACTGGCACCTATCCTGAAAGCGCTAGAGAAGGTCGTAGCAAATT
>JAHEMX010000585.1:0-2087 GCA_024643445.1 Desulfobulbaceae bacterium
CGATGCTGACGACTGTTTGGGCAAAAAGCGGTATCCGCCGCGATCAAAGGCCGCCAGGTCTGCCGAGGTGCTGATCCTGTTTCTGACATACCAGTCAGCGAACGTGCCCCTGGCGCGTTTGGCATGGATGGCTATGGTTTTCAGGGCACCGTCGCGATACTGCCTGAAGGTCATAGTCAACATCCTGGCCGCCAGTCTGCTCTTGAGTACGGACCGGGAATACTCCAGTGATGCACAATTGACGATGGTTTGCTCCGCATGTCCCTGGATGGCCTCGTTGAGAAAGCCGGTAATTCTACCGTCCCAGAACTCGTAGAGGGTTGTGCCGCGGCTGGTGTCGATTTTGTATCCCATCTCGAGCCGGTATGGCTGCATCAGATCCAGCGGTCGAAGGATTCCGTAGAGTCCCGAGAGAATGCACAGGCTCTTGTGCGCAAAAGTGTAGTCCCCAAGCTCGTAGGCAGCCGTCTCCAACTGGGCAAATACCTCTCCCTTGAAGGTGGCAATCGCCGCCCCTGCCACCCCGGGGGCGTGGGGCGCGCGAAACTGTTGAAATCGAGCATAGGCAGCCCGTGCAAGTTTCTCACTTATCTTCATTATCTCGGCAATTTCAGTCCAACTGAGTTGTTGGCACCTTTGCACCAGGAGCTCTGCCTGTTCAAGCAGGGGAGGCTGATAGCAAGGGGCTCCGGGAACAGCAGAAACAGCTTGCGTTTTGGCTGATGATAAAATAACAAGCATAGTGTATTCTCTCGCTTTTCCAGGTGATTCGCTTTTTTGGGCAGGGGCGTGCGAACGACTGCCGCAGGGCACCTGGTGTTGTTTGCCTGTAATGATGAACTGCTCGTTGGACTGGCGCGTGTAGGCATTTGTTTAGTGCGCAGCACGATGTTCACTCAAATTTTTGACATATTTCAGGATTATATGCAATAATGATGAGAGGGTGATGATCTTCAGGCGATTTTTGTTCGGGGGGCATGGCAGGAAGTAAAACAGACAGAGGGGTAGATGATGTTATCTGATACCGGCGGGCTGCAGAAGCAAGGCCAGGAAAGTGAAGTCCTGGCTGGAAGGGTCAGGGAACTGGCAAGCAAGGGCGCCTTTAAAGAGGCTGAAGCCGTTCGGGAAGAGCTGATGACCCTGGATGCGATGGCCTTGTCTCTCATCGTTTCAACCGCCGAATTCATCGAAGAGCAGAAAACCAGATTCCTTGACCCCAAACATATGGCATTATGGAAAAAAATGTACGAAGATTTCAGCCCTGAAGAAATCAATTGTGTGTTCTACAGCCTTGAAACGGCCACGGTTGCCAAGGGCAAACTGATGATGGCCCAGGGTAAGACCAACAACAGACTCTACTTTATTGAAAGCGGTGAGGTTTCGGTTTTTTATCGTCAGGATGGGAAGTACCTTCCGCTTATCAAGCTTGAGAGCGGGGATATTCTGGGAGAAGACACCTTCTTTGAAATTGCGCTCACTTCGCTCTCAGCCGGAACGCTGACTGATGTCAGCCTGCGCTATCTCGATCGCAAAGAGGCGCAGTCCTGGCCGGACAAAATACCCGGTTTGTATGAGAAACTCGGTGAATATTGCCGAAAATACGGGAGACACGAAGAGGCAAGTTCACATCCGGACCTGGACCGGCGTACCACCTTTCGCTACCCCGTTTCCGGTGTCGCCACAGCCCATATTCTTGATAAGCAGGGAATGAAAACATCCGCCTATTTTAAAGGAGGAGTCGTCGATATTTCAAGAAGCGGTATCTGTTTCACCATGAAGTGCTCCAAGCCCGAGACGGCGCGGGCACTGTTGTCCCGGCAACTGGATATATCTATTGCTTTCCAGGGAGATGAAGAAAATCCGTTTCCGACCCAGGGAACGATAGTGAAAGTCGCCTTTCACCTGCATACCGACTACACGGTCCATGTTAATCTGATCAAGAAAATAGAAGAGAAGCTTTTCCAGACCTTTCCGTGTGACTGGTCGGTTGAGGAAAATCAGAAGACCAGTTGAAATTACTTCCCTTCGTCCGTGAGTCTACCCTTTTTTCCAGGAGCCTGTCGGAGAAAGCCTTATTTCCATCTCTA
>JAHEMX010000585.1:2097-2581 GCA_024643445.1 Desulfobulbaceae bacterium
AGATAATTAATGCTCGCAAGATCAGATATATGGCTCCTCGTAATTTTCTTGCAATGCCTTGATCTGAGAAAAAATTGCAATTCTCCGACAGGCTCCTAGCGGATAATGATTTCCTTTGAGACCTATGTTCTGTTCGGGGCAGTCTGGTGTTGCTGGTGCGGCCTGCATAGCTATTTGATTGCCTCCCGGGTGACGAGCTGGCTGGAACAACGATGTGGTTCGTTCTATCGTTATTACCGACTTGCCTACAACCTGTTCGCAACACTCTCGCTTTTGGCACCGTTGTCCTTCGGCTTATCCCTGAGAGAGCAGGAAACGGCCGTGTTTATCTGGCAGGGCTGGCCGCAACTCGTTCGCTTTGGACTTCTGCTCACTTCCCTGCTGCTTTTTTTCGGTGCGGCGCGTCATTACCGGTTGTCCCATTTTCTGGGATTTGCCCAGATCAAATCGGGACAGCGATCGCTGCTGCTTGGCGATACCGGCG
>JAHEMX010000586.1 GCA_024643445.1 Desulfobulbaceae bacterium
AGGTTCCGCTGGGAGTCGGTGTACCACGTTTTATCAAGGTCGGGCAAAAACATCTCTATATCACCTTCGAGGATCTGATCGCCAACAACCTCCATCATATCTTTCCCGGTCTGACTATCCAGAGTTACGAGTATTTCCGTGTCACCCGCAACGCCAATACCGACAGCCGGGGAGAACAGGCCAATGATCTCCTGGCCATGATCGAATCGGCCCTGCGCGACCGGAAATTTGCCGATATCGTCCGTCTCCAGACGGGTGCGGGAATGTCAGACCACCACCGCGGCATGCTGGCCGCCGAACTCGGCATCGACGAACAGCAGGATGTCTTCGATGCTCCCGGTATCCTCGCGAAAAGGGATCTGATGGAGCTCTGCAAAATCGATCGAGCCCATCTGCACTACCCGGTTCACCACCCCTGCGACCACCCGCAGCTGCTGATAGACGAACCCAATATTTTCCATATCCTGCGCAAGCAAAAGTCCATCCTGCTCCAGCATCCCTATGAATCGTTTGATACCTCGGTTGAACGGTTTCTCAAGGAAGCAAGTACCGACCCAAAGGTTCTCGTCATTAAAATGACCCTGTACCGCACCAGCTCGGACTCGCGCATTATCCAGTATCTGCTCGATGCGGCACAGAACGGCAAACAGGTTGCCGTAGTGGTCGAGCTGATGGCACGTTTTGATGAATTTGCCAATATCAAGTGGGCAGAGGCGCTTGAAGAAGCAGGTATCCATGTGACATACGGGGTTGTCGGCCTGAAGACACACAGCAAGGTAATCTTCGTAGTCCGGCGGGATTATAACGGTCTGGCGCGCTATGCCCATATCGGCACCGGGAATTATCATGCCGGTACCGCCCGGCAGTACAGTGATCTCGGCCTGCTCACCAATGATCCGGCCATCTGTGAGGATCTGACGGAAATATTCAACTACCTGACCACCGGCTACTCGCCGCTGCGCAAATATCAGAAGATCCTGCCGTCACCCAACATGCTCAAGAAGGCCTTGCTGCAGAAAATTGAGCGTGAGATAAGCCTGCACAGCCCGGAGAATCCGGGCCTGATCCAGTTTAAAAGTAACGCCCTGGAGGACAAGGATATTACCAAGGCCCTCTATCTGGCATCCCAGGCCGGTGTGCACATTGATCTCATCATTCGAGACAGCTGTCGCTTACGGCCGGGAATAAAAGGGTTATCGGAGAATATATCGGTTATCTCCATTGTCGGCAGATTTCTTGAGCACTCCCGGATCTATTATTTCAATAACGGTGGAGAAGAGGAATATTTCATCGGCTCGGCGGACCTGATGAAAAGAAATCTCGAGGCGCGCGTCGAGGTCGTCACGCCCGTTGATGACAAGGCATTGCAGACCCGGCTACGCGAAGTCCTCGATGTGCAGATCAAGAACAGGCGCAGTGTCTGGGACATGCAGCCGGACGGAACCTATGTCAAGCGCCGCCCCGCAGAAAATGATGATCAGCGCACCGTGCAGGAGATACTGATCGATCTGGCCGAACGACGCCTGGCCGCTTCCTCGCCAGGAAAAAAGCGAAAGCAGAAGAAAACGAGAAAGAGCGACTCACGCAAGAGAAATTAAGCTGAAAACCGTTCTTCTCGGCGGAAGCGGACCGTCACACGCCTCAGGCAAGTTCGTCGAAGCGGCAGCTCAGAAGAAGTTCTCCGTCCTCAAACTGTTTTGTCACCTTATAGGGCAGTGTTTTGAACAACCCGATCATTGCCTTGTTCGATGGAAAGGTATAGGCGATCAACCCGGCAATACCGCTTTCACGCGCAGCGCCGGCAAGTTTACGCAAAAACAGCTTGCCCAGTCCTTTCCCCTGGAAATCGGGACTGACCGAGAATGCCACTTCAGACATGTTCACGGTGCTCAACCGCATGCTCTCGGCCACCGCCACGACTCGTCCAAACCCGAAGTCCCCGACGACTGCCAGCAGCGTTAGCGAGCTTACGTAATCACCCTGGGAGCGGATTTCCACATCACTCCTGGCAAAAATCGTTTTCTGTCCGAAAAAGCGGGAGACGACGTCCTCTTTTGGCAGGGTATAATAATGTTCCTGAATGCGCCGTTCATCCACCGGCTTTGCCGGACGTATGACCACTTCTTCCCCGTCGATAGTGATCGTTTCCTCAAGCCGGACCGGATAGACCGCCTTAACCGCCTCACCCAGCGAACGCTCCTTGCCGATCAATCCTCTTTCCTTGGCGGCTTCAAACAATTCTTCACGGAAATCCGGATGGGCAATGGTAATCATGGCAATAACACGCTCCTGAAGGCTTTTGCCGAACAGGTTGACGGCACCATATTCCGAGACGACATAGTGAACATCTCCCCGGGGAACCACCACCGCCGTATCGTTGAAGCTCGGTACAACACTTGAAATCGTTTTCCCATCTGGCCCTTCCTGCGTCGAGCAGAGCATCAGGATGGATTTCCCCCCCGGTGACCGGCGCGCACCGCGAACAAAATCGGGAATGCCGGAAACACCGGCGAAGCGAGTGGCGGCAGACGCTTCAGCCGAGACCTGTCCAGTCAGATCCATGCTGTTGGCGACGTTCAGT
>JAHEMX010000587.1 GCA_024643445.1 Desulfobulbaceae bacterium
TCAGGCTCCAGCCGGAAGTGGTGCCGTAGTTCACCTGCCATCCGGATTTATCCCTGTTTGCATACCACTCGCCGACCCGCGTCGCACCGGATTCGAGGTCCATGCCGGTGGTGACGCCACCGGCCACGGCCATCTTGGTGGCGAAGGGATCGACTGCGTGGAAGTGGGTGTCGATAAAACCCGGCGCCACCACATGGCCGGTGGCATCGATCGTCTCCGTGCCGGTGATCTCGGCTTTGGTTATGGCGGCAATCCTGCCGTCTTTGATACCGACATTGGCAATGCCGTCATACATGGTTTCCGGGTCCATAACCCGACCGTTGTTGATGACCAGGTCATAGTCCATTGCCATGGCCGGCAAGGCCATGGCCAAGGATAATGCAAAGCAAGCTATATTTATTTTTACTCGATTCATTTGAGGCCTCCTTCAGATTAATTACATCGTGTTTCTGTCGATCACGACATCCTTCATGATGATATTGAGTTGTCCTGATCTGTCATGGCTCCAGCGTCTTCCTGCGGATTACCATCGACTGGCAGCAGGCCGGCGCAGGAACCTTCCTTGACCAGACCAGCGTCATCCAGGAAAGCTGAAACTGCTTCTTTGCTCCAAATCATATACACTTTGATTTACCGGAAGGTCAGTTCTCCATAACAGCGGTATCAGGGGCATCACCAGACAAACTTGAAGCCGACAAATGGTCCCTGGAGGGTCAAGTCATCGAGTACTTCCTGGTCATCAAAATTGTAGGAGAGATAACGATATGCCAGTATCAGGTCGACCTTGCTGAACTTGTAGCCAACGCCGCCAAATGCCTGCCAGGTCAGGTCGGATCCTCCGCCGCCCACATCGAGATAGCCGGCAAGATACCATTTCTCAGCCAGGTTGTAGGTGCCCTTCAAGCCAACTATTGCATCCCAGACGGTCGAAGATCTTTCAGCACCAAGCGGCCCGAGGTCCAGATTCAAATCGAGGTAGAGATAACGTGCTCCGCCGAGGATGTCCAATCGGGCGTTTTCCGATTCGACGAGATTGTAACCGACGGCCGGTGTGACAACCCAGCCCGACAGCTCGGCATCGAGATTTAATCCGGGAGTCACTTCACCCTTGCCCTCCACATCCAGGTAGATCATGTCCGTCCACACCGACCACTTACCCTTTCTGGCGCCGACCAACCCCATGAAGCCCATGTTCAGGTTGTCAACAATATCACCGAAGTCGGCCTCGATCTTGGAACCAGAAACAGTTTTACCGTCGAGCGAGGCACCCCAGAGATAGATCTCCGCCAGGAATTCCCAATCGGTTTCCTTCTTCATCTCCTGCGCGGCTGCCGATCCAGCCAAAACTGTTGACCCAACAAAAGAGAGCGCAACAAGCAGGATAACCAGTTTAGATGATTTCATTTCACCTCCGTAATTATAATGAACATTTTCGTTGTGCTGTATTCGTCGATTGATCCAGCACATTTTTAAAATACACTCCGCCCGACCGTCTGCAATCGCGTCCGCACCGGCAGTAATAGGCATAACAGTAATCGCCTTTCGTTAGTGTGGCAATCTCACCAGCATTGCTCATGACATGAGTTGAGCCGGATCAGAAAGGGTTGGTCCGAGGTTCAACACATCATCCCTTCGGGAATAAAAAGGTGACGGTAAACCGGAATCCCCAGCCTGGTAAGGATACAATTTTGATACATTGAACCCGAGTACTACAATTGCATTCAGGGGGTGAAAAATCAATCATCCAAAAAGGTGCAAAAAAGGATGATTGTTCGTTAGGTGCTGGCGCCAGGTTCGATGGGTTTCAATCGCTTACCAGGCCAAGTCGTTCCGCCCGATCGACCGCCTGGCGTCGGCCGTGAACTTTTAGTTTGCGATAGATCTTGATTGAGTGGCTCTTGACAGTGATCGGTGAAATGCCGAGTTTCCGAGCAATCTCCTTGTTGGTCAGACGTTTACGCAGCAGTATCAGGATATCGAGCTCGCGGTTGGTCAAGTCAGCTGCGACCGAAGATCTAGATGAAAGTATATTCGGGGAAGGAGGAATCCCACTGGCATCCCGGATCGGCCTGTTTGATGAAATCGTGTTCCCGGAGGCTTCTACCAGGGTTTTGAGATATTGATTGCGAGGGTGCTTGAGTGACAGATCATGAAGGAGTTCCGCCATGAGTGGTCCACGGTTAATGAAGGACCGCACCAAACCGTGCGGTTCAGCCAGGCGCAGCGACTCTTCAAGCAGTTCGAGCGCCTGATCTTTTTTGCCGGCGCATTTCAGGCCTACCGCTTTAACCGCCAGGAACTGAATTACCAGCCGGAGATTGTGGTGCTCCCTCACCATGCGCAGTCCTCTTTCAACAGAGGCCAGGCCCTCCTCGCAATGCTTTTGGCCGCCCCTGTTGAAGAGATATTCGGCATGGATCAGAGAAGGAGTTTCCAGCCAGAATTGGTTGCTGTCAACTACCGGTCTGGAGGGTACCGGTTCCACCGATGCATCACCTGCAAGTATAGCCAGCCTGAGCCGAATCAGGTCCGAGATATACATCGAAAGCGGGTCCTTGGCCTCAATAGCAAAT
>JAHEMX010000588.1 GCA_024643445.1 Desulfobulbaceae bacterium
ATCACCGGCCACTCCACCGTCTGGTCGCCGCTTGGCAGCATCTGCTTGATACCCATGACAATGGTGTTCATGTTCGGGTCGGTCGTGACCAGCAGGGGCCAGAGATACTGGTTCCAGCCGTAGATAAAAAGGATTACAAAAAGGGCCGCGATATTGGTGCGCGACATCGGCAACAGAATATCGATGAAAAACCGCATGGGACCGGCACCGTCAATCCGTGCCGCTTCCACGAGCTCATCGGGTATGGTGAGAAAGAGCTGGCGGAAAAGGAAGGTGGCGGTTGCCGAAGCGATCAGGGGCAGAATCAGGCCGGAATAGCTGTTCAGCAGTCCGAGACCGGCAATTACCTCGTAGGTCGGTACGATGCGGACCTCGACCGGCAGCATCAGGGTCAGGAAGATGAGCCAGAAAAAGAGGTTCTTCAGCGGGAAACGGAAATAGACAATGGCATAGGCTGAAATGATGGAGATGGCAATTTTACCAATGGTAATGCCGAGTGCCATGATCACTGAGTTCAGCAGCATTTTCCATACCGGGGCGCTCATGCCCGAGAGTAACGCTTCCTGGTAGTTTTCGATAAAATGTGTCCCGGGAACCAGGGGCATGGGGGGTGAAACGAGGTCGTCCTGGGTGAGCGTGGAGGCAATGAAGGCGACGTAAATAGGAAAACAGATAATACAGATGCCGAGAATGAGAGAGCCATGGGTAAGCCACAGACCCAGACCTTTTTTTTCAACCATTGCTGCCATCAGTAATGCACCTTTCTTTCAATGAAGCGGAACTGGGCAACGGTCAGTGCCCCGACGACGATGAGCAGAATGACGGACTGGGCTGCCGAGGAACCGAGATCCTGCCCGACAAATCCATCGGCAAAGACCTTGTAAACAAGAATAGTGGTTGATTGCTGCGGCCCCCCCGCCGTAATGGTGTGGATAACCCCGAAGGTTTCAAAAAACGCGTATACCAGATTGACGACCAGAAGAAAAAAGGTGGTCGGGGACAGCAGCGGAAAGACGATGGTCCAGAACCGCTTCCAGAAGGAGGCGCCATCCAGGGCTGCCGCCTCGATAATGCTTGGCGGTATGGATTGCAGCCCGGCCAGAAAAAAGAGAAAATTATAGCTGATCTGCTTCCAGGCCGAAGCGATCACCACCAGCGTCATGGCTTCGCCGCCGTTAAGGGTGTGATTCCAGTGGTAGCCCATGCGGGCCAGGTACCAGGGCAGGATACCGATCGAGGGATTGAAGAGAAACAGCCATAGGACACCGGCAATGGCCGGGGCCACGGCATAAGGCCAGATCAAAAGCGTACGGTAGCCATCGGCGCCTTTGATGACCCGGTCTGCCAGTACCGCCAGCCACAGGGAAAAACTCATCGAAATAGCGGTAACCAGAAAACTGAAGACGGCGGTGGTGATGAACGAGGATCGATAGTATGGATCGGAGAGCAGGTAGGTGAAGTTGTCCACGCCGACAAACTGGTTTTTCAGGCCGAAAGGATCGGGTATGAAGGCCGACTGGTAAATAGCCTGGCCGGCGGGCCAGAAAAAAAACACGATGGTGATGGCCATCTGCGGGGCAATGAGCAGGTAGGGGAGCAAACGGTTGTTGAAGGTTACGCGTTTTTCCATAGTGACGTCAGCTGCCCCTGCGGTTCAGCCGTGGAGTTGCATAGAAAAGGTATGAATACGGGAAATCTTCTGCTCCAGCCGGAAGCGGCGCGTCAGGGTGTCGCTTTCGGCTGGAGTCTCTTGCGGTCAGCGGTTGGCTTTTTCAAAACGCCTTAAGAGCTGATTGCCTCTTTCAACGGCATTGTTCAGGGCTGCCTCTGCGGTTTTATCGCCGGCCCAGACCGCTTCGAGTTCCTCGTCGATGTATCCGCGGATCTGGTCGAAATAGCCAAGGCGAAGTCCTTTCGAGTTGCCGGTGGGTTCCTTTGCCGTCATCTGAATGATGGCCACGTCGGTGCCGGGGTTTTCCTTGTAGAAACCTTCAGCCTTGGTCTGCTCATAAGCCGTTATGGTGATCGGCAGATAGCCGGTGTCCTGATGCCACTTGGCCTGGATGGCGGAGGAGGAAAGAAATTCAAGGAACCGGGCAACCCCCTTGTACTCTTCAGGGGTCTGACCGGCCATGACCCACAGGGAGGCGCCGCCGATGATGGTGTTCTGCGGGGCACCCTGCACATCGTCCCAGTAGGGCAGTGAACGGATGTTGAATTCGAATTTCGCCTCTTTTTTCACACCGGCGTAACCCGCCGATGATTCCGTATACAGGGCGCACTCACCTGCCCGGAACCTGGCACCGGCCTCGTTGCGTCGCCCGCCGTAGATAAATTTGCCTTCCTTTGCCCAGTTGCCCATGGTCTGTATATGTTTTACCTGGACCGGCCCGTTGAAGCTGAGTGTCGTATCCAGCCCGGCAAAGCCGTTTTCCTTGGTGGCGAAGGGAACATTATGGTAGGCGGACAGGTTTTCAAGGTGGACCCAGCTCTGCCAGGCAGTGGTCAGGGGGCACTCGCTGCCGCCGGCCT
This sequence comes from Desulfobulbaceae bacterium, assembly GCA_024643445.1. GTDB lineage: Bacteria > Desulfobacterota > Desulfobulbia > Desulfobulbales > Desulfocapsaceae > Ww85. Next base: position 2,533 of record JAHEMX010000588.1, read on the forward strand.
TCAGTTTGTCCAGCGCGGTGCCAACCTTGGCCCAGGTCGA
>JAHEMX010000101.1 GCA_024643445.1 Desulfobulbaceae bacterium
AAAACCGGGAGATCTATGATTTCCTGAAAAGTGCGGCGGCCAAATATGGCATCGGATTCTGGGCTCCCGGCGCGGGAATCATGCACCAGGTCAACCTGGAGCACTACGCCTTCCCGGGTGCAGTAATCCTTGGCATCGACTCGCATACCCCGAACGCCGGCGGTATGGCTGCGTGCGCGGTGGGCGTGGGTGGTGCGGATGCGGTCGATGTGATGGCGGGGTTGCCCTGGGAAGTGCTGCACCCCCACCGTATCGGCGTGGTCCTCACCGGAGCGTTGAGCGGCTGGACCGCCCCGAAGGATATCATACTGCGCGTGGCGGCAGAGCTTACCGTGTCTGGCGGGACCAACGCCATTATCGAGTACTTCGGCCCGGGTGCCGAAACCATCAGCTGCACCGGCAAGGCAACCATCACCAATATGGGCGCCGAACTTGGTGCAACGACCTCCCTCTTCGCCTATGATCGGGCTATCGCGCGGTACCTGCAGGCCACCAGACGGGCAGCGCTTGCCGAATGTGCCGACCGGAACAGGGAGCTGCTGCAACTGGACCGGGAAGTAGAGGAGGAACCTGAAGACTATTTCGACCGGGTTGTGCGGATCGATCTGAACGAACTGGAGCCGTACGTGGTTGGTCCCCATTCGCCCGACCGGGCGCGGCCGCTCTCCGCGCTTGCCCGGGAGGTCGAAGAAAATGATGATTTCATCGACGACATATCGACCTGCCTGATCGGCAGCTGCACCAACTCCTCCTACGAGGATATGAGCCGGGTGGCGGAGTTGGCCGAGCAGGCCAGTTCGCATGGCGTCACCAGTGCGGTACCGCTCATGGTTACGCCGGGTTCCGAACAGATCAGGGCCACCATCGAGAGGGACGGACAGATGGCCTCGTTGAAGGCGATTGGCGCCACGGTACTGGCCAACGCCTGTGGTCCGTGTATCGGTCAGTGGCGTCGGGACCAGGGGAGCGCCGGCAGGCCGAACACCATCGTGACCTCCTACAACCGTAATTTTCCGCGCCGCAACGACGGCCATCCCACTACCATGAACTTTATCGCCAGTCCGGAGGTAACCATCGCCCTGGCATTGGCCGGCCGGCTGTCGTTCAACCCGCTGACGGACACACTGAGAGGAGCGGACGGCCGGCCCTTCAGACTGGAGCCGCCGGGAAAAGCGCCCGAGGTGCCTGAGAACAACTATGAAACCGGAGCATCAGCTTATTTTGCTCCGCCGGAGGATGGCAGCGCTATTGAGTTGAAGGTGGATCCTGACAGTGATCGGCTGCAGCTGCTTGAACCCTGGCCGCCCTGGGACGGTAAGGACCTGGTCGACGCCCCGATCCTGCTCAAGGCCAGGGGAAAAACCACCACCGATGCAATAACTCCGGCCGGACCGTGGCTGCGACTGCGAGGCCATCTGGATAAGACAAGCGACAGTCTGTTCATGGGCGCGGTCAACGCCTACAGCGATGTGGCCGGTTCTGGTTTGAACGTGCTTAGCGGTGAAAGAGGACTGCCCTTTTCCGCTATCGCCAGAGACTACAAGGCCAAAAAAAAGAAATGGGTCGTGGTGGGTGACTGGAATTACGGGGAAGGCAGCAGCCGCGAACACGCAGCCCTGTCCCCGAGACTGCTCGGCGCGGCAGCCGTTATCGCCCGTAGTTTCGCGCGGATCCACGAATCCAATCTGAAGAGGCAGGGGCTTTTGGCTCTCACGTTCAACGATCCGGACGACTATGAAATGATCCGGGAGGACGACCGCATTGACCTGGTGAACCTGGCCGGGCTGAGTGCGGGGCGACCGGTCACCTGCCTGGTGAGACATGCGGACAACACCCTGGAAACACTGGAGCTGAATCACACCTGCAACAGTACGCAGGTCGAGTGGTTCAAGGCCGGCTCCGCGCTCAACCTCATTATTTAGACACGAGGACGATTGTTCACCACCCCCGGCTGAAACCCTCCTTTGACTGGATTCAGAGATCGATATGCGTCTGGTCCGCCGGAGCCGGGGGAAAGAGCAAAACCGGCTGCCAGGCAGCAATTCGACGAACGAGGCTTCTTTTCAATATGGGTATTTCCGGAACAGAGCATACGCTATCAAAACAAGGCATCGGCTGGCTGTCCGTCTTCTGTTCCGCTTTCTGCTTTTATCTTGCCACGGTCATCATCCGCTGGTCTGCCCCCGTCGAAATAAGTACCTCGTACTTTGTCTTCTCCCGCTTCCTGCTGGGGTTCGCGGTGGTCTGTGTGACAATGATCATCGGTGGGCACCGGCTCAGGCCCCGGAATTATCATTACCTGCTCGGACGAACGGTGGCGAACACCGTGGCCGTATTCTGCTTTTACAAGGCGGTTAGTGTCGGGACGGTTGCGGAGGCGAACATACTGAACATGACCTATCCGCTTTTTGTGGCACTTTTTTCCTGGTTTCTCATCAGGGAGCAGCGGGACCGTGTTGCACTTGTTATCGTCGGCGTGGCCTTCATCGGTATCTGGCTTATTCTCTCTCCCGGTGATATCACGATAAAGTGGCAGAACCTCTGGGGGTTATCCTCGGGTATATTGGCGAGCGCGGCGATGATTTATTTGAATCTGAGTCGGCGCTACCATGATTCCCAGACCATCCTTTTTTTCATGTTCGGTCTTGGCACCCTGATTATCTATGCCATCTTCAGGGAAAACATCTTCTGGCCCAGCCGTATTGAGTTCTTCTATCTTTTTACCTGCTCGGCAGCGGGTGTGCTCGGCCAATACCTGCTGACCTACGGCTTCCTTTTTGTCACGGCGGTTGAAGGATCGGTCATATCTTCGGGCAGGATTCTCATGGCGGCCCTGTGCGGGCCGCTGCTGGTCGGCGATCCGGCCTTGTCCCTGCCCGGCTGGATAGGTGCGCTGCTGATTTTCGCCGCCAACGCTCTCCTCACCTATCGAAAGGTACAAGCGAGGCCGGTTCAGGCGCGGTGGTGATGCTGAACGATCTCCATTTGCAGCACGGATCTCTGAACGCTTGTTCCGTTTCCGGACGTTCCCTGTTGTTCCAGCGCCTGCGGCAGCCGAGACATCTGGTCTTGTTGGAAGTGTTCTCCCTCTAGGGGCAGCACCAGATCGAGGCGTTCTCTATTTTGCTGAGCAGGGTAGCCGTGGTGTCTCCTGAAAGGTTGAAATCCTTTAATAAACCCTCCTGCAGTCCATGCAGCCCCAGCGCCACTGCCGCATAGGGGTGGCGCTCGAGAATGCCGAGGACCGTACTGCTGACACTGAGTCCCCAGGTCGAAAGGGATTCTATGCGCGCATCAATGATGTGGTGCTCTCGCAGGATCGCCTCCGCACGGGAAAAAATTTCCTGGCTGTCCGGTCCCGAGCCCGTCTTGACATGGAGGAGCGTCACTTTGTGCTGGTCCTGGCGGGAAAGGATATAACCCACATGATCAGCGGCCCTGAACGCATTTTCCGAGCCATCAACGCAGAGCAGGACGTTCCTGCGATCCATTTCGATTTTCGGGCACACCCAGAGCGGCTGGGACAATCTGCTGTCTTTAAGGATCGACTGGGCAATTTCATCAGCCGGGCGCTCAACAAGCCACTGCAGGGCGTATGACGCCCGTTTCCCCAGGATGATAGCATCGTAGAGCCCCTGTTCTCCTTCTATCAGGATGTCCTTGACCTTGCCGAAGCGTTCGGCGACGGTCTTGGCTACCATCTCGTCAATGGTCATCCTGCTTGCAGCGAGCATCTGCAAAGATTTATCAATTGCTTTCCTGGCGCCGACGGTCAGTTGTCCCTTGATCTTCTCGTCAGGTTTTTCCCACATCTGCATCAGCGCACTGTTCATATCGGTTTCGTCAAGCTGGCAGATATGCATCAGGGTAATTCGGTGCTCAGATTCCTGCTTGAAGAATGAACAGAGAAACTCAACAGCTGACAAATTACTAATATCGTTGCTTATTGTAACAAGAAAATGTTTTTTCATTAGCGCTGATTCAGTTTTGTGATTTATTCTGCAAAAAACGCGATTATCTGCGTTAACTATAAGAATTGCCGGACATAATGCAATATGGAAGCAGTATCAGGCAGGCGCGTTAAGAAAAGGCCGCCAGCACTGCTTTGATGGCAGTAAGGCAGAACGCCGAAGGCCTGAATCAATGTTTCCAGGTGCGATCATCGAGTCGATGCTTCTTTGCCCGTGCGGACAGGAGCATATAGAGCAGGCTGATGGCGAGCAGGTAGACGAAAACCGCAGCGCAGATACCAACGATAAGGCTGCCGATAACGAGCGGAACAAGGATATCAGAACCAAGATCGAGGACCGTTCTGAACTGGCGCTGGATCTGCCAGAAGTCCATTTTAAGCAGTTGCAGAGTAATGGCTGCGAAGGTTTGGTAAACTTCTGAAACGTCAGGGCCCGCCCATATAAAACTGCCCACCCAGTAGTTGAAGGTGTATACCGGGGCCATCGTGGCGGCATTGGTGATCCATACGCTGCTTATTGCTGCCGGTCGGTTAAAGTTGAGAAAAGTGGCAAGAAAGAGGACGAGGGCTATCTGGAACCCGATGGTTGGGGTAAAGGCGATGAACGTGCCCAGCGCAAAACCGCCGGCTATTGCCTGTGGAGAGCGCCGCAACCTGACGAGCCACTTTATTGCGGAGCGAAAGGGAATGACGATGCGCTTCCTTTTTTTAGGAGTGCTTACCAATTTGTTCGATTTTATGGTCATCTGAAATATTTTATCCGGGGAGCGACCTGTCTGCCGGTCTGTGCTGAAAAACTTGTATCGATCGTTGAAAAAGAGCAAGGCTGATAAAAATATCCTGAAATCAGCACTGCACTCGGATAAGCAATGCCGCCGGGAAATCTGAAACGGCAGCTTCCGTTTTATCCTGGGGTTCTAATCTTTTACTTTTTCCGGTAGCTTATGGACAAAATAATAGGTTACGCCGGTGGCCAGGAGCACGACACCGGTGGCAAAAATATACATCGGTTCCAGTTCCTCGAAATCAAGAATGATCACCTTCCGGGCGATTGCCATCAGTGCCGTCGAGAGCACGATATTGACATGAATCACATCATCACGCAGGTAAAGAATAATGTTCTGGAAGATCTCGATCGCGATAAGAACCACCATAAAGGCTCCAAACGTGGCCAGAACATCGCCGATGGTCAGGATGAACACGGGAGCCGTCATCAACCGTTGATAAATGGTCCAGCCTACATCAATGACACCGAAGATGATAACGACAATCATCAGTAGGCCAAGAGCCTTGAGGCAGAAGTGAATGGTCTGTTTGAGGAGCCAGAGAAAGGAATCGTCTGATTTTTTTACCAGTTTCATTGTTTTGTTTCTTATCAGAATGTTACCGGGGATACAAAGCCGTGCGGTTTTACGGTGAGTACCGTGCAGTCAATGGTTGCCAGGATCTTTTCCGCCATATTGCCGATTAACAGGCCGGGAACACCGGAGCGGCCTATCGTTCCCATCACCAATACATCAATGTCAAGCTTATCAAGCATCTGCTTGATGATTTCATCGGTTTCGCCTTCAATCAGGTGCGTATTGGCAGGGGAAACCCGGATGTTTCTATCATTGAGCAGTTTATAAAGGGCTGCCTCCCGGTTCTGCCGAAGATCTTTCTTGATGGTCAAAATTTCTTCGGTAGGGATGTTAAATCGCGGTCCACGCATCATCATCTCATACTCGAGTTGCCAGGCATGAAGATAGTGTGCCTCTCCCTGTTCTCGTTGGGCCAAGGAGTATGTCAGTTCAACAATCTTCCTGTTCAACTCGTTTGTTCCGCTATCGTCAGAGCCGATATCAACGGCAGCGAGAATCCTTTTGAAATCTGCCTTGTCGGTATTTTTTATCACCCACACGGGGCAGGGACATTTTCGGATTAAACGCATTGACAATTGATCCAGACCATCCGAGAGCTCCGCCGCTTTTATTACCAGGTCATGCTTGCCACGAAGCACCTGACGTATCACACTGAGAAATCCTTTTCCGGTGAGCATCAGACCGGAGACGTCAATGCCCTGCCATTTTTTATCTGCCAGGAATAGGTCAAGTTTCTCCTGATGATCTTTTATGGCAAGATCTTCCATCTCTTTCCTGCGGTCGGAAAATAAACGGCCGAATTGTTCCAGAAAATCCTCTTCCATCAGACGGACCACGGTAACTTTTGCCTCGTTTAAACGGGCGAGGTTTCTGACCTTGTCAACAATGGGGATCTCTTTTTCAATATCAGTATTGAGCAGATAAAGTATGTTTTTAAACCGTTTCACTGGATTAACACTCCATTTCCATAAAAGGATCAGGGATAAAAATACTGACTAGGCAACACAGCCTTTCTTCACTGGTTTAATATGATAATACATATTTCCGCTGAGTCTAATAAATGCAGGGCAGTCCCGGTTGCTATGAACTCATTCAACCCCGCCCCGGCTTGAATTTTGCTTACTTTCACCGACGAGCAAAGGCATAAATTCATGTGCATGCAATTTTGAGAAAGAAGGGGATTGTGCTAGTATTTTATATGACTTGATGCAATTACCTGTAAAACGATTGGCATCATTGCTGGCGTAAGAACATAAGACGCATCTGGACGAGATGGCACAAGACCAGACGTGTAAACCAATTTGCCAGGAAGGAAGGCAGTATGAAGATTAATACCAAGATTCTCGTCCTCATTGGCGTCAGCCTGATTTCGTCTTCAGTCATCATCAGTCTGCTGGTCATATGGCAGCTCGATCGTGCCGCCCGGGTTTCCATTTTACAGATCAAAGAGTTGGGCCAAAGCAATCTGGAAAGGGTCCAGGCAGATGAACGGCGCCAGATGATAGAGTTTAAAATGCAGCTGCTGAATCGAAAGAAAGAATATCTCAAATCGCAGGTCCAGACGGCCATCGGTGTTATTGCCAAAAATTATAAGGATGCCAATGACCCGGACAAACTCAAGATGGTGTACCGGGAACAGCTTCAAAACGCCGTTAATACGGCTTTCGGGGTTCTGGTCGAGGTCGAGAAAGAAATCGGGTTGAGCCTTGCAGAAAAAAAGGAAAAGGCCGCGCGGATGATCGGGGAGCTTCGATACGGTCCGGAGAACAACGACTATTTCTGGATCAACGACATGCATCCGACCATGATTATGCACCCGTACAAACCGGAGTTGAACGGGCAGGATCTGTCCGAGAACAAAGATCCCAATGGAAAACGGCTTTTTGTCGAGTTCGTGAAAACCTGCAAGGAAAACGGCGAGGGGTTTGTCGATTATTACTGGCCGAAATACGGGGCGGACGACCCCCAGCCGAAACTCTCTTTCGTCAAGCGTTTCGAACCTTGGGACTGGATCATCGGGTCCGGGATCTATGTGGAGATTGCCGAAAAGAAATTGCAGGTTGATTCTGCGGCACTGATCGAGGCCCTTCGCTATGGCCCCGAGGGCCAGGATTATTTCTGGATTAACGACATGCACCCGACCATGATCATGCACCCGTACAAACCGGAGTTGAACGGGCAGGACCTCTCGGATAACAAGGATCCCAACGGTAAAAGGCTTTTTGTCGAGTTCGTGAAAACCTGCGAGGAAAACGGCGAGGGGTTTGTCGATTATTACTGGCCGAAATACGGGGCGGACGACCCCCAGCCGAAACTCTCCTTCGTCAAGCGCTTCGAACCCTGGGACTGGATCATCGGCACCGGGCTTTACATCGATGACATCGATGGTGTTGTGGCGGAAAAGGAAAAGGAACTGACCCAGGGAATGGAAACGGCTACCCAGGAAATCTCAAGCAAGGTCCGGGAGGTAGAGGAAAAAACCGTCCAGGCCAGGACGCAGATTCTCGGAATGATTGTGGGCGGGACCTTTGTCCTGATCCTGTTCGTCTTTTTTACGGCCCTGTACTTTGCCCGGCGCAGCATTACCCTGCCGATCCGGCGTATTTCTGACAATCTCGATGAAAACAACATGCGTATCGGGCTGGCCGCCGGGCAGATCAGATCATCGAGCAAGGAGTTGGCAGACGCGGCCTCGGCCCAGGCGGCATCCATTGAAGAAACATCATCCTCCATGGAAGAACTTGCCTCGATGACCAGACAGAATGCCGGCAGCGCGCTGGAGGCTGACAACGTAATGAAGTCCGCTCTTGAGATTATTGAAAAAGCCAACGGTTCGATGAAGGAACTGACCAGATCCATGCAGGATATTTCCCAGTCCGGGCAGGAGACCTCCAAGATCATCAAAACCATCGACGAGATCGCCTTTCAGACCAATCTGCTGGCCCTCAATGCAGCCGTGGAAGCGGCAAGAGCCGGAGAAGCCGGGGCCGGTTTCGCCGTGGTTGCCGAGGAAGTTCGGAATCTTGCGATGCGGGCGGCCGCGGCTGCCAGGAATACCTCCGAGCTGATCGAGATCAGCATTGCAAAAACGGCAAAGGGGGCCGAACTGGTGGCTCGGACGGATGCCGATTTTTCCGAGGTTGCCAGAAATGCCATGAAAGTCGGGCAACTGGTGGGTGATATATCCGCCGCTTCCAACGAGCAGGCACAGGGGATCGAGCAGGTCAACCTGGCCGTGGCCGAGATGGACAAAATTACCCAGCAAAACGCCGCGTCCTCGGAAGATTCGGCCGCATCCGCGGAAGAGCTGAGATTCGAAGCCGAGAAAATGAAAAAGGCGATAGACGAGTTGACCCGGTTAGTCTCCGGGGCTCGCAGTCACAACATCGACGAGCAGTTTCGTGACGGACACGTAACGATGCCTGTTTCAGGAAAAAGACAGTTCCTGGAAGAAAAGAAGCAGCCGGCGCGGATCTCACCGAGGACCAGGCAATTGACGCCGAAACAGATCATCCCCCTGGATGACGACGACTTTAGAGATTTCTAAAGAATGCAAAATCCGGGCAAATGAGCTCAACGGGAAACAGCTGTTCAGCCCTCTGCGTTGATTCTTGCTGGAAATGATAGTGGCTGGTCATACGTCCGGCGGCGGCAGGTTGCTTTTGTCGAAAAATTGACCGGTAGAACTAAGCAATATCCTTAAATCAGGGATGGATTTTCAACTTATGCTGAATCTTCACTGCCTCTGAATTTAATTATTGCACCGTTGGGTATGACATTCATCCCGGTATTGATATCGATAGAAGAGGGACAGTATACGTAATTCCTGGTAAGGGCTCCTTTTTGCATTAGTGCGATCATTTGTTATAGGGCGTAGAGAGCGAAACCCGATAAGAATTAGGTATACTGTCCCCGTATTTCAGCGTATTTCAGCGTGCGGAAGACAATATGCTTGATTGCACTACCTGACTTCGAGTAACACTGGTGATCAAACACCCCCTTACTACCTCTGAAGTCTCGAGACCATGAAATGACAGAACGCCCCTTTATAGCCCTCCTCGGTCTGGTCCTGCTCGGTCTGTTGACCGGCTGTGCCTCAACGCCGGTAAATGATCTCTACCCT
>JAHEMX010000102.1 GCA_024643445.1 Desulfobulbaceae bacterium
GGAGGAGACGCCCTGTCTTTTACGGTTTCTGCTGAAAACTATGGCCGGAAGCAGGCTGGCTGTGACTGGCTGACGGTTTATTCTGTTTGTTATGACGGTAACCGACGGAGGACTGGGTCATGGGCAACATCAGACGAATAAAGGACGCTATTGTAAGGGATTATCCGGCTATCAATATGGAAGAGAGCCTGGCGGCTGCCATGCAGCTGATGGCAGAGCACAACGCTTCGGCCCTCGTGGTAAAAAAGGAAGACCACCTGCTCGGCATTGTCACCATTACCGATGTCATGTTCAGCCTGGCAGCCAACAATGAGCCGGCTGAGACCACCGTCGGCTCATTCATGACTACCTGCGATCTTATCGCTAAAAGAGGCACCAGGAACCCGTGTGCACAGCTCGACGTACACCAGGATGCCCTGTCAGCCATAAAGGTGATGTACGAGGCCGGTGTGCATCACCTGGTGGTTTCCGGCGACCAGGGGGAACCGGTCGGGATAGTCTCGAGCCTCGAGATCGTCAAGCTGCTCGCCCAATCATGAAGCAGGCGGGAACCGGATTTTCGTGCAACCGCTGCCACGGTCGTTATCGTCATTGCCACCGGGTGCCCAAGTTGCAGTGCCGTGTTAAACGAGGCAGGTGCTCATTACCTGTTTGATATCTGTTTTGCCTTCGAAAATGAGATGGATGCCTTCCTGCAGCAGGACGGTCATGCCGTCTTCGATGGACTCTATCTTGATCGCATCGGTTGGTGCCTTATCGATGATGAGATCTTTTATTTTCCTGGTTGCGACCAGCAGTTCATAGAGCCCCTGCCTTCCCTTGTAGCCGCTGTCATTGCACTTTTCACACCCCTTGATCCGGTACAGCGTGAGTTTCTCGGAATAATTAATATTGAGATGTTCAAAAAACATCACGCCGTAATGGTGCACAAGGTTATCGTATTCACCCTTGCTCGGGTTGTACGGTTCCTTGCAGTCCTCGCATAGGGTCCTGACCAGACGCTGGGCAAGTATGCCGAGCAGGGAGTCTGAAAAATTGAATGGATCCATGCCCATATCAATAAGCCGGGTGATGGTCTCGGCCGCGGAATTGGTGTGCAGCGTGCTGAATACGACATGGCCGGTCAAAGACGCCTCGATAGCCATCTTTGCCGTCTCCTGGTCGCGCATCTCACCGATCATGATGACATCGGGGTCAGCACGCAGGAAGGCCCGCATCGCCGCTGCGAAGGTATAACCGATATGCGGTTTCACCTGGACCTGGCGGAGACGATACTGGGTAATTTCCACCGGGTCTTCGGCCGTCCATATTTTCTTTTCAGGGGTGTTGATATAATTGAGTACTGAATGCAGCGTCGTTGTTTTACCCGATCCGGTTGGTCCAACCACGAGGAATATCCCGTAGGCTTTGGTGATTGCCGGAATGAGCCGGTTCAGGATGCGCTCCGGTGCCAGTTTGTAGAGCGGAAGCGGTTTGCTGTCCGCCAGTACACGCAGAACGACATCCTCGTTGGCATCCGCCGTGGGTAGGGTTGCGACACGCAACTCGACATTATCAGCGCGCGAGGTGGTGAACTTGATTTTCCCGTCCTGGGGTTTGCGGCGCTCTGATATATCGAGATCGGCAAGAACCTTAATCCTGGCAATCACCGACTTTACATTTACCATCGGGATATTAAGGATGTTTGCACAGGTGCCATCTATCCGGTAGCGCACTTCGGCATCGCTTTTGTTGCCGTAGGGCTCGATATGGATATCTGATGCCCCGGCATAGTAGGCATCCTCAATAAGCTTGTTCACCAGCTGTACGGCCGGCGTGCTGTCAACCTCAACGTCGAGCGGACCTTCATCCGGCTTCTGATAAATCTCAGGGACATAAACGCCATCCATGCCCGCTTCATCGGTTCCGTCATGTGCCGCTGCAATGTCTTCTTCCGCGGGATTAAGCTTGTCCAGCAGGGTCCGGATATCATCGCCAAAGGCCAGCAGGGCACTGATTTTCTTGGCCTTGAAGAGCCGCTTGATCTCCAGTAAACCGTCCTGGTTGGCCGGGTTTTTGGCGGCGACCACCAATTCGTTTTTTTTCTGTTCGAGAGGAACGATGAGGTGCCTCCGGAAGACTTCAAAGGGAGCCAGCTGCACAAGACTCTCAGCCAGATACTGATCCGTTTTCAGATCAACGAAGGTGGTCTTGTAGACAAAGGCGAGCGCGTCTCCGAGGTCAGGCTTGGCAACGAGGAAATTCTCCATCAAAACGGTCTCAACCTCTTTTTCCTGCTGGGTTGCAATGACCATTGCCCGCTCCATCTCCTGTGCGGAGATGATCTCCCGGTTGACCAGTTCCTCATAGCGCATCGGGATTTTCTTGCCGCTCTTGTAATGGTTGAATAAGGCGATCCCGAGCGTGTCTGCCAGTTCCTTGGCTCGTTCTTCATCGGTGGTGTTGAATTGCGCGTCATTTTTCTTGTTGATCAGCTCAATCACGCCCATCAGATTGGAACGGTGCGCTATCGGCGTGGCGAGAACCTGCCTGGTTCTGCTGCCGGTTTTTTTGTCCCACCTGGCATCAAAGGTCAAGGTCTGGTGAATCCCCTGTAATTCATCGGTGTCATAGACATTGCTGATATTGAGCGTCTGCTTGGTCTTGGCCACGAAACCGGTAATACTGGACCGATCGATCTCCATCCGTATCTTGCTTAATGAATCGCCCGGCAACAGGACCCAGGACACCAGTTTATTTTTCTTCGCGTCCACCAGAAAGATGGTCGCCATTTCAACATTGTAGATGTTGAGTATCTTGTTTCTGAGTCCGACCATGATTGCATTCGGGGTCGAGGCGGCATGAATCTCGTTCACGAGTTTCTTGAAGCGTTCGTCATAGAGCTGCTGGGACGGATTGGTTTTGCTGGGCGATGCAGAGGAATCCATTATACATCCTGTTTCCGGCTGAAAGGGTAATGGGTGACAGCATATCTTTGAGCCCGGTAACCGGTTAACCAGGCGGGTGAGGCATACCTGTCATAATACAGATCAATGCAACGGCTGGAGAGTACATCTAACTATAGCACAAAAAAAAACAGGGTGAAAATCACAATGCAACAAAACTGTACTTTATTACAGCTAATTAGATCCTGTGTTCCGGGGAGTCAAAAATGATGTTCAGTTGCGTTGACAGGAAGGGGAGGCGTCGGTGACGCGGTTGCATCTGGCAAGACGTATGCCGAGCGAACCTGGATGGGAGTCAGCAGGTTGAATGGAAGAGGCCGCCGACACGGACATTTTCTTCAACCTTATGGTTGTAGATCTCGACGCCTTTTTTGGTATCGGCAACGATTGTCTCAATGCCCTCCGCCTTCAGGTAGGCAGTTGTCTCGGGGGCTACCCGCAGGCGGGAAAAGACACCGCGGGTCAGGATGATGACCTCGCAGGAATGTTGGACCAGTTCCTCCACATCGGCGACCTGGATACCGTCTGAGTGGTTTGTTCCCGTCTCCTCCCAGTTCCAGCCGCGTCCCCCTCCGGGCCAGATCTTGAAATCCTTGCCTGTGCCGATTAATTCTACTTCCATTTTCCCCCAGTCGGCGGAAAGTATTCGAGGAGAGGCATGTGCAAATGTGTTCATGATTTTCACCGCTTCAGGGAGTGGTATTCAGCTCTGACAGGTCCCGCCTTTTTCTGGTCTGACGCGATCCAGGAGAAGTTCTTCGACTTCCCCTGGATTACGGTCGGGAGGCGCTGGTTTCGCGATCAGGCGACGATTTCGAAAACCTTCGGAAGTGCTCCGCAGACCGGGCAGACCTCCGTTGCTTTGCCCATTTCAATATAACCACAGATAGGGCAGAGGTAAAACTCGCTTATATCCATATCCCGATTATTTTTTACCGCCTCAAGTGCTTTTGCATAGATCTTCGCATGTACCTTTTCCGCCCCAAGGGCAAAGCGGAACATGGTTTTTGCCTTGTGCCCCTCTTGGTTGGCGAGTTCTGCCATCGGGGGATACATCTCGGTGTATTCGAAGGTCTCGCCACTGATGGCAGCCTGAAGGTTCTCGGCTGTTGTGGCAATTGCCTCAAGGGCCCTGAGGTGACCTTCTGCATGAATTTTTTCAGCTTCTGCCGTGGTTTTGAAGAGCTTGGCAATATTCACAAATCCCTCCCGCTCTGCCTTTCTGGCAAAGGCGGAATATTTCTGGAAGGCCTGGCTTTCACCGGCAAAGGCTTCCTTGAGATTATCGGTGGTCGAGCTCATACGGTGTCTCCTTGTGTTAATTATGAATTGTTATTGGCAAATTGTTATTGAAAAGGTAAGACCGTCCTGAATATACCTGACAATGCTGAAAGTGCAAAACAAGGATTTTTTGCCCCTCATCGTGCACCTGCTCCGCAAAAAAAAATAACTGGATGAGAAAAAACATGGATCAATGGAAACTCCCCTATCGCTCAAAGCGCTACCCCGTTTTTGCCAGGAATGTGGTTGCCACCTCGCAGCCGCTGGCCGCCCAGGCGGGCCTGCGAATGCTTCTGGACGGAGGCAACGCGGTGGATGGTGCACTGGCGGCGGCAATTACCCTTACCGTCGTCGAACCGACCAGCAATGGCATCGGCAGTGACGCCTTTGCGCTGGTATGGGATGGCCGGCAGTTACATGGCATTAACGGTTCGGGCTGCTCGCCGAAAGCCTGGACACCTGAACGTTTCGCCGGTCGTGATTCGATGCCGCCGCTGGGGTGGGACACGGTTACTGTTCCCGGTGCCGTATCTGTCTGGCGGGCACTTTCCGAGCGCTTTGGATCACTGCCTTTCGAGCGACTGTTCGAACCGGCGATCGGCTATGCAAGAGACGGTTTCTGCGTATCCCCCGTTACGGCAAAACGATGGCGCGATGCCGTGGATATCTACCGGGATTATGCCGATTTCTGCAGCACCTTTCTCCCCGGCGGCGCGGCGCCTCAGCCGGGAGATCTTTTCTGCTGCGGTGATATGGCTGACACTCTTCAGGAGATTGCGGCAAGCCGGGGAGAATCATTTTATCGGGGAGCGCTCGCCAGGAAAATAGTTCATTGTGCCGAACAGCAGGGAGGGGCCATGAGCCTTGCTGATCTGGCCTCCCATGAACCACTCTGGGTCAAGCCGATAGCGCAGCACTACCGCGGTTACGATGTGCATGAAATACCGCCAAACGGGCAGGGAATAGCCGCGCTGATTGCCCTTGGCATTCTCGGCCACTTTGACCTGGCGAAATTTCCGGTCGATTCGGCCGATTCAATTCATCTCCAGGTGGAGGCCATGAAGCTGGCTTTTGCCGATGTGTTTCGTCATATTGGTGACGAGAAAGCCATGCGGTTGAACTGCCGGGAACTTCTTGCTCCCGGCTACCTGAAGAAACGTTCTCTTCTTATCGATATGCAAAAGGCCGGTTTTCCCGAGACGGGCATCATCGAGGAGAAGGGTACGGTGTACCTGGCCAGTGGTGATGCCGGCGGCATGATGGTGTCATTTATTCAATCCAATTTTAACGGTTTCGGTTCCGGCATTGTTGTTCCCGGAACCGGAATCAGTCTGCATAATCGCGCCTGCGGATTCAACCTGGAAGAGCATCATCCTAACCAGGTGGCAGGGGGAAAACGACCGTTTCATACGATTATCCCGGCTTTTGTGACCGAAAATGGCAAGCCGGTGATGAGTTTTGGCGTCATGGGTGCGCATATGCAGGCCCAGGGGCATGTGCAGATGATAACGAGAATTTTTGACTATGGGCAGAATCCCCAGGCTGCCTCTGACGCGCCCCGCTGGCATGTCATGCCGGATTTGAAACTGGCGTTCGAACACGATTTTGCGGCTTCGGTTATTGCAGATCTCACCGGTCGGGGGCATACTATTATCAATAATGAACCTGAAAAACTCTTTGGCGGTGCCCAACTGATCAGAAAGAGTGGTGCGTTTTATGTGGCCGGCTCGGACCATCGGAAAGACGGCCAGGCTGTCGGGTTCTGAAACGGCTTGCCGGCAGGGAGATATGGTGTCGCGTTTGATCGTGGAAGGCGAGGAGAGTAATGGATCCGGCAATGGATTGGACCAGCAGCGATTTTAAGAAGGTCGTTGTTGAGAATGTTTTCCTGATCGATGTCAGGGCTCCAGTCGAATTCGCCTCGGGTGCCATACCCGGTGCCCTGAACCTGCCGCTGATGGACGACCAGCAACGCCATCGCGTCGGCAAATGCCACAAGGAAAACGGCCCCGAGGCGGCCGTAAAACTAGGCTACAAGCTGGTAAGCGGTGAGTTAAAAGAAGAACGGATAAAGGCGTGGTGCGATCTTCTGGCAGATCATCCCGATGCCTGTTTGTATTGCTCGCGCGGAGGCCTGCGTTCCAAGATTGCCGCTGCCTGGATTTTTGAGGCTGCGGGAAAATCAGTGGTACGGCTGGAGGGGGGCTATAAAGCCTTCAGGAACTACCTCCTTGATCATCTGCGACCTGAGTGGCTCAGCAGCAGGCCGATCATCCTCGGCGGGCGAACCGGCTCCGGTAAAACAAACCTGCTTGCCAGACTTGAAAATGCGGTAGATCTTGAGAAACTTGCGCATCATCGCGGCTCTTCGTTTGGACAGTTTCTTACCCCTCAGCCGGGTCAGGCCGATTTTGAAAACAGGTTGGCATGCGCTCTTATCAAACATGAGGCTCGAGGTTTTTCCTCCCTTGTTCTCGAGGATGAGGGGCGCCACGTCGGCAAACGATTTCTGCCGAAAGAACTCTCCACTTATTTTGCAAGCGGAAGTCTCGTTATCCTGGAGACGCCCTTGCAGGAAAGGGCGCACAATACCTTTGCCGAGTACGTTCTCGCCGCCCAGGCGGAATACGAAGCAGAATACGGGCAGAAAAATGGACGTGAGCGCTGGTTTGCCGGGATGAACCTGAGCGTTGAGCGTATCGGCAAACGTCTCGGGGCAAGCCTGCTTCGGCAGGTTAAAAACCTTCTTGAACAGGCCCATGAGCATCAGGTCCGTTCGGGATCAGCAGTATTGCATAGGCGCTGGATAGAGTTTCTGCTGCGTGAATATTACGATCCCATGTACGATTACCAGATCGAGAAAAAAAACAATTCGATTGTTTTCAGCGGTGACGCTGCTGCGGTGTCTGCCTACCTGCAGGCGAGAAGGTAAGGCCGTCTTAAATGATCACTCGGCGAGAATGCCGAGACGTTGTGGGTTAATCCTCGGAATTGCATGCAAACGCTTGTTCATCTGATCGGCAACTGACCAGGGAAAAGGGCAATATTGCAATGTTTTCCATAGATTCCATAATATCGTTGACAATTTTCTGAGGGGTATCTACTTATATAATGTGCGTTTCTATTCCGGCACAGGCCGTGCGAGCGGATCTCGTTATATATGATAGAGGAGAACACCATGAAAAATCGATTTATGAAGGCGTTTGTTATGAGTATCGCGTTAGGTCTCGGCGCAGCGGGTACTGCCGCTGCCGCTGAATGTATCGCCCCGGCAAATCCGGGCGGCGGCTGGGACTTCACCTGCCGGCAGATCGGCAAAGTCATGTTTGACATCGGCGCGATCGACAAGCCGATACAGGTCACGAACATGGCCGGCGCCGGGGGCGGCATTGCTTACAATTACGTAGTAGCCGAGAGAAACAAGGATGAGGATCTTATCGTCGCAGCTTCGTCGGCAACGACGACCCGGCTTGCCCAGAATGCGTATGCCGGTATGACGGCCGACCAGGTACGCTTCCTCGGTTCAGTCGGTGGTGATCCGGGCATCATCATGGTTGGTGCTAAGAGCCCTTTCAAGTCTCTCAATGATCTCGTCGACGCCATCAAGAAAGATCCGCAATCGGTGGCTTTCGCCGGCGGTTCGATCGCGGGTGGATTCGATCATATCAAGCCGCTGATGATCCTGCAGCGGGCGGGGGTCGAGGATGTTACCAAAGTCAGATACGTCGCCTTCAATGGTGGCGGTGAGGCCATCACCCAGACGATCGGCGGCTTTACCCAGGCGATGAGCGGTGACATGTCCGAAGTCATTGGCTTCATTAAATCCGGTGATATACGGGTGCTTGCCGTGCTGACGGAAGAACGTGTTCCGGGCTTTGACGATATACCGACCGCAAAAGAGCAGGGCTTCGATGTTGTTGCGGTTAACTGGCGTGGTCTGTTTGTGCCCAAAGGCATTTCCGATGAAGCCTTCCAGAAGTGGGCGGACCGCCTTCAGAAAGTTGCCGATTCCGAGGAGTGGAAGAAGATTATGGCAACCAACGGCCTCGCACCGTTTACCAAGGTAGGGGCTAAATTTCAGGCCTATTTAGATGGTGTAACCGCCGAGATCCAGAAAATAAGCAAAGAACTCGGAGTGATCAAGTAATGGCCAGTGACCGGATATTTGGGTTAATTGTAGCCGTCGTGGCACTCGCCTACATGGCGAGTGCCACCCAGATCGAGGCCGGTCTCATGTCCGATCCGGTCGGCTCAAAAGGGTTTCCTCTGCTTGTCGGAGCCGTCGGCGCGATAAGCGCCATATTCATGGTGTTTCTGCCCGACGAGAACCCTTCCTGGCCCGGTCTGCGTACCCTGGGTGCCCTGTTCTTTGCCGTCCTCGTGCTGGTCGGCTATGCCTATTCCCTGAAACCAATGGGTTTTCTGGTTCCGACGGCGGTTGCTGCGGGAGTCTTGAGCTATCAGATCTCGCCCAACTACAAGCATGCCGTGGCAGCGGGAGCGGGGCTCTCCGTCACGCTTTTTTTAATCTTTAAATTTGCCCTGGATCTGGGTCTCGTTGCTTTCCCCAGGTGGCTGGTAGGGTAGGAGACTTTTCATGGAGACGGATATCCTGTCCAATCTGGCACTCGGGTTTTCGATTGCTCTTTCCCCCTCGACGCTGATCCTGGCGGTGATCGGCTGCTTTCTGGGAACCATCATCGGCGCCCTGCCCGGACTGGGGCCATCAAACGGAGTCGCCATTCTGATCCCGCTGACCTTTGCCCTCGGACTTGATGCGATTTCGTCGCTGGTATTGATGACCTCGGTCTACTACGGAGCGATGTACGGGGGGCGGATCAGTTCAATCCTCTTGAATATTCCCGGTGATGAGCCGGCCCTGATGACAACCCTGGACGGTTATCCGATGGCCAAGGCCGGCAGGGCCGGCGATGCACTGGTCCTGTCGGGTGTCGCCTCTTTCGTCGGGGGGCTCCTCGCCACTGTCGGTTTGATGCTGCTGGCTCCGCTTTTGGCCAGGGTCGCCTTTTTATTCGGCCCGGCGGAGTATTTCGCCTTGTATCTTCTGGCCTTTTGCACCCTAGGCGGCCTGGCCAGCAGGAACCAGGCCAAGGCGGCGCTGGCCTCATGCATCGGCCTGGGCGTGTCCGCCATAGGCGTGGACAGCACCAGCGGCATGCCCCGCCTGACCGGCGGAAATCTTCATCTCTACGATGGCGTGGAT
>JAHEMX010000589.1 GCA_024643445.1 Desulfobulbaceae bacterium
GCGCCGACCTCGACGCCCGGGACCCAGTACTCCATCAAGGGAGGAAGGGTCGCCTTGTCGATGGCGCAGATGCAGCAGAGCAGGTTGACGTCGTGCTTCTCGTGGACGTACTTCACCGCGTTGGCCCTGGGGAAGCCACCCCTCATCCTCGCCTCGATGTTCTCGTCGTTACCGAGACCCGACCCGCTGCCGCAGCAGAAGGTCTGTTCCCTGATCGTGTTCTCCGGCATCTCGTGGAAGTGATTGCACACGTTCCGCAGGATGTACCGCGGCTCCTCGAGGATCCCCATGCCCCGAGCTGTGTTGCACGAATCGTGAAAGGTCACCTTCCAGTGATCGTTGCGGCTCGGATCGAGCTTGATCTTGCCGTTGTGGATCAGATCGGCGGTGAACTCACAGATATGCACCATCTTCGTCGACGCGGCGTTCTCGAATTTGGTTCCCGTAATCGGAGAAACCGGTTTCTCGAGGAAATCCGCCGGGCCGTTCATGGTATCCATATACTGGTGCAAAACCCGCCACATATGTCCGCACTCACCGCCAATGATGTACTTGACGCCGAGGCGCTGGGCCTCCGCGTACATCTTGGCATTGAGTTTCTTCATCGCCTCATTGTTGGTGAACAGGCCGAAGTTGCCGCCCTCCGAGGCATAGGTCGACCAGGTGTAATCAAGACCGATATGCTCGAACAGGATCAGGTAGCCCATGGCGGTATAGAGGCCGGGCTCGGCAAAGACATCGGCAGAAGGTGTGATAAACAGAACCTCGGCGCCCTTGCGGTTGAAGGTCGGGTTGATCTTGACGCCCGTCAATCCTTCAATATCCTCTGTGAGGAAATCGACGTTGTCCTTGAAGGTGTGCGGCTGCAGTCCCATATGGTTACCGGTCCTGTTGGAGTTGGAGACAGGCTCCAGAATCCAGTTGATACCGATGCCGACGAGATGCAGCAGTTCGCGGATCATCATGGTGACCTCGGCCGTGTCGATGCCGTATGGGCAGAAGACCGAACAGCGGCGACACTCGGTGCACTGGTAGGAATACATGAACCACTCCTTGAGCACACCGACGGTCATCTCCCGTGCACCGGCCATTTTACCCAGGATCTTGCCGGCCAGGGTGAAATCGTTGCGGTAAACCGAACGCAGCAGCTCTGCCCGCAGTACCGGCATGTTCTTCGGATCGCCGGTACCGAGGAAAAAATGGCATTTGTCGGCACAGGCACCGCAGCGCACGCAGCAGTCCATGAAAATCTTCAGCGAACGAAATTTTTCCAGACGCTCGCCAAGCCCGTTGATGATGATCTCTTTCCAGTTTTCGGGCAGTTTCCAGTCGTCATCTTCCGGAGACCACTCCCGGGCATTGGGAAAATGAAGCCCTTTCTGGCTGTTGAGATACTCTACTTTATCTTTCTTGGCAGGGTAGGCATAATTCCCGGGCTTAAAAACCACCGGGATATCCATCCATTCCCTGGTTGGTACTGCCCCAGTTGCCATGGATGGTCCCTGCACGACGCTTTTGGATAGTTGTTCTAGTTTTGCAACTGCCATCGTTTTAATCCTTATAGGCTATGATTGGTCAAGACCGTTATTCCTCATCCTTTTTCGGAGGTAACTCCTTTTCCACCGGGATGCCCGCTTCAACCATAAATTCACGGAAATCATCCTCGTATGCAGCATAGGCGTGCACCTTGATGTCTGGGTTCCATGGATTGATATGGCGAACCTCACGGGTGTTGTTCTTCATGTTCCTGGTAGGACTCAGGAATACGCCGCCGAGATGCATCAGCTTGCTGAACGGGAAATAAACAAGCAGGGTGCACACGAGAAAGAGATGAATATAAAAAATCGACCCGATGTCCGTATTGATCACCGGATGAAAGGTCACCAGTCCCACAGCGAGTTCCTTGATGGCAACGATGTCGATTCCGCTACGCAGAAAGTGACGCATCAGACCGCCAGTGACACCAATCGAGAAAATCAGCACGAGCGGAAAATAATCGTTGAGCAAGGAGATGAATCGCACCTGCCGGTTATACAGGCGTCGGCTGAAGAGCAGCATGCAGCCGAGAATCAGGCCGGCGGTGGTCATGTACATCTGAGGCGTTCCGATCTCAAACATCGAGTCAGACCAGTCAAGAAAAGCGATCGGACCAGGAATAGGATTCAGGAACAACCGCATGTGACGGAGGATAATGATCAGGAAAGAGTAGTGAAAAATCAGGGCAAACAGCCAGAGCCACTTCGATGACTCGTAGGTCAGTTTCGGACCGTCATGGATTTCTGATTTCGTATTCCTGAACAGGGACCGGAAGGTCAGGATCTCCAGGGCCATCCTCGCCACCACCTCGGCGGTGGTATGGGGACATTCGAGCCGGTTGCGCTTGATAAAATCAAGCGATTTGGCCTGCCCGCAGGTTGTCTGGATGGAGAATGGAACCGGCGACTTGGCCCACTGAAGGACTTTGTAAACAAAGCCACCCAGGAAGACCATGACGGCCAGATACGGCACGGCAACACCAAAAAAGTATTGCATCCCCGGTATCTGGGACCCGAGCCAGGCAATCG
>JAHEMX010000590.1 GCA_024643445.1 Desulfobulbaceae bacterium
CTGTACACCATCCTCCGGCATGATCGTGACCATGGGCATATCGTCTGGGTTCTCGGACCTGCCGTTTCCTTTGACAAGGACAGCAGGCACGCCATGCAGGGCCTCATCGAGTCAGGCTACTGTCACGGCCTGATGGCCGGCAACGCCCTGGCAACGCATGATCTGGAAGCCTCTCGTTTCGGCACCGGACTTGGCCAGGACATATACACCCAGCAGCTTATTCCGCTCGGTCACTATCATCATCTCGATGTGATCGGAGAGGTCCGCTCCGCCGGCTCCATTGCTTCCTATATTGATCAGGCCGGCGTCAGGGACGGCATTATGTATGCCTGTGTGAAAAAAAATATCCCGTATGTGCTTGCCGGGTCAATCCGCGATGACGGTCCCCTGCCGGGCGTTATCGCCAACGCCTATGAGGCGCAGGATCTCATGCGCCAACATGCACGCCGGGCGACCACGGTCATCTGCATGGCCACCCAGCTGCACTCCATCGCCTTCGGCAACATGACGCCGAGCTACCGGGTTGAGCAGGACGGCTCCGTCCGCCCGGTCTTTTTCTTTATTGTCGACATGTCCGAGTTCAGTGCCGACAAGCTTGCCAACCGTGGTTCAGCCCAGGCACAGGCTATTCTGACCAACGCCCAGGATTTTATCGTCAATCTCTGGAACAGCCTGAAGGATTGAAGATGACGAAAACGGTCAGGGTTATCGGCATACCGATTGATCTCGGTCAGCAGCAACGGGGGGTCGATATGGGTCCGTCGGCAATCCGCTATGCCGGTATCAGCTCCACCCTGAAAAAACTCGGTTATCATGCCGAGGACATCGGCAATATCAATGTCCCGGGACATTACACCCTCACCGACAGCGGCTTTTCCGAACGTCTGCCCCTGATCCGCGCTGCCTGCGCGCAGACCTACATAATGGCGCAAAAGGCGGTTGAAGACGGGGTATTGCCGATCTTTCTCGGCGGTGATCACTCTGCCTCCATCGGCAGTATCGGCGGCGTAACCCATAACCAGACATGCGGTATTCTATGGATCGACGCCCACGGTGATTACAATACGCCCGAGACATCACAGACCTGTAATATCCACGGCATGGCCCTGTCCATCCTGTTGGGCAGAGGACCTCAGGAACTGGTTGATGTCGGCAGGAAAGGGGCGAAGCTCACTCCTGAGAATGTGGTGCTGATTGGTGTTCGCGACCTTGATCCGGTTGAGAAAAAAAATCTGAAGGAATCAGGCTGTACCATTTTTACCATGCGCGATATCGATGAACTCGGCATGCACCGTGTGCTCAGAAAGGCACTTGAGCACCTTAGCCGATTTGAACGTCTCCACCTCAGTCTTGACATGGACAGTATCGATCCCAATGAAGCTCCCGGGGTTGGTACGCCGGTTCCGGGCGGACTCAGTTACCGGGAGGCGCAGCTGCTCATGGAAACCATCTGTGACAGCGGCAGGCTGCTCTCGCTTGACATCATGGAGACCAATCCGATCCTTGACATCAGTAACCGGACGGCACAGATGGCCGTATCCCTCACCGCTTCGCTCTTCGGCAAGAGCATCTTGTAAACATGGGGCTGCGTCGCTCTCTACCTTCGCCTTTTGAGCTGAACATCAGTCATGAACGTACAGTTCGTCGACCTCGTCCCAGGCCTCAGGCACTTGCCGCCGCAGGGCTGCCAGTTCCTTGAAGTAGAAGACAAGTACTGAAATATGTTCAAGTTTGATGGCCCAGATCCCCGTCTTTTCATTGCCCCCCAAATGCGCCATTTTTGCCTCAGGCAGGTCGACGATCCGGTCTATCTCACGCACCAGCCCCGCCGTGGTATAGGTGAGAAAGGTATCCAGTCCAACAGAGACGGGCGGTGTATAGTTGAGCCCTTTGAGTCGGGCCGCCGTTTCATTGACCTTGTCGGCTTCATCGATATCCGTCATTACCCGAATATCATCCCGGAGTGCTTCGATTTTTTTTATACATTCCAACTTGCTTAGCATTGACAACTCCCTGATGGTTATTCTTATCTCATTTCAACCAGCCGTTGTGAGATTGTCCTAAAATCTAAGCACTGCCTCGCAGATAGCTTGTCTTTCAGCTTTTTCATGCACTCGTTAGCCACCATATCCGGCCGGGAAAAGTGGTTATAAGCCGTAAAAGCTCGGGAAAAACACTATCGAGGAGAGAACAAGGACCTGAATGGTAATAAAAGGGATGACGCCCCGGTAGATATCAATGGTCCGCACTTCCGGCGGACAGACCCCCTTCAGATAAAAAAGAGAAAAACCGAAGGGCGGCGTCAGGAAGGAGGTCTGCAGGTTCATTGCAATAAGAATGGCGAACCAGAGCGGATCGAGACCGATGATATCCGCTATCGGCAGTAAAATGGGCACGACAATATATGAAATTTCTATGAAATCGATGAAAAAGCCAAGCACCATAATGGCCAGCATGGAGAGCAGGATAAAGGTCCATTTCTGCCCGGGCAGGTTTGTCAAGACGTCTTCAACCAGATAATCGGCACCGCAATAGACAAAAACCATTGAAA